>PMBQ01000345.1 GCA_003152955.1 Candidatus Bathyarchaeota archaeon | reverse complement strand
TACGACGAGTGTCTCAAACTGGATCCAAAGAGCACTAACGCATGGTACAACAAAGGAGTAGCTCTCAGTAAGCTTGGTAGGCATGAGGACGCATTACTTTCTTACGACGAATGTCTCAAACTGGACCCGAAGAACACTAACGCATGGTACAACAAAGGAGTAGCTCTCAGTAAGCTTGGTAGGCATGAGGACGCACTATATGCTTACGATGAAGCTCTCCAACTAAACCCAAAGAACGGTAGCGCATGGATAAACAAAGGAGCGACTCTTAGTAATCTTGGTCGGCATGAGGACGCATTAGGCGCCTTTGATGAGTGTCTCAAACTAAACCCAAAGGAGGCTGACGCATGGAACAACAAGGGACTGGCTCTCAGCAAGCTTGGTAGATATGAGGATGCATTACTTTCTTACGACGAATGTCTCAAACTGGATCCGAAGAACACTAACGCATGGTACAACAAAGGAGTTGCTCTCAGTAAGCTTGGGAGACATGAGAAGGCATTACGTGCCTACGACGAGTGTCTCAAACTGGATCCGAAGAACATCAACGCATGGTACAACAAGGGAGTAGCTCTCAGTGATCTTGGTCGGCATGAGAACGCATTAGACGCCTTTGATGAGTGTCTCAAACTAAACCCAAAGGAGGCTGACGCATGGAACAGCAGAGCAGGGGCTCTGAGTCATCTTGGCCGAGAGGATGAGGCTCTCGCTTCTATTGACAAAGCTATGCAACTTGACCCGACATTAAGAGACAAGAAAGCTGAGAAAGTAAACTGAGAAAGAAACTAGGTTCTCAATACCATCTGCGGATGTGCGGCGCTATCACGGTTGTGTTCGATTCTTTCGAGCGTCGGTCTGTATAATCTAAAAGTCATTGGATTGTTGGTTTTGCTTTGCAGATAGTTCAGCGTACCGTTACCAATTCTCATACGCCGAGCCTCTGAAGATGCGTGTGGTATTAGTGGTCCTGGCGACTGCATTTGAACCGTCGTCGTTCAAATAGTGTGTGTGCGCACCACCAGACCCACACAGACGAAAACCAGTCTAAAACCGACGCTCTTTGAGAAGAGTGGCTAGTCTACCTTTGGCATGAGCCAGAACTCGTTCCCGTCTGGATCTTTGAACATGGCGTACTTCACGTTCTCGTTCCATTCGGACTTGTCGAGTTCCCTAGTGAACTCCACACCTTTTCCTTTCAGTTCTTGATACGTGGCTTCCACATCGTCAGCGTAGAACATGATTCCGGTATTCCCGGGTTCAAGCGTCTTGCCTTTGCACAAGTGGATACCTGTCGGCGAACCGGGTGGACCAACGACGACCCAATGCTCCATGTCATCTTGAACTTCAAATCCGAGTCTGTCCNNTCCCTCATCTTCGATAAGAGTCTTCAAGATAAGCGTCCGCAATTGCCTCCATTATCCGAATCTGGCTGGAGCATACCAGTCAGTCTGGGGGTTTTGTGTGCGTGGTACTACTGGAGCGGGCATCGAGATTCGAACTCTGCAATTGCGCGGAGATGGATCTAACGTACACTATTCGGACAGTTACGCGCGTTTAGCGGATTATTGCGCATGTTTTTTCATGTTACGCGCGTAATGCGCGGCACACGCGCCGTATCTCAAAGATAACTGCCGCGCACAAACTGCGCGTGCGCGCGTACGTCGCGCTATGGATTCTGTGTATAGAATTGCCATGACACGAGCTGTCGCGCGATAGATGGTCTGCGCGTATTCGGAGGATCACGCGAAAGCTTGTCATTTCGGAAGAGGGTCATTAGGGGACACTTCCCCTAACATGGAGGGGTAGTGTGTGTGCGCACCATCAGACCCACACACACTAGAATGACGGTTCAAATTGCGATGGACGCACCAGTAGTACCCCACACACACTTTTACACCGTGCTCGCTTCGCTCCCAGAAAGCGAGACGTGTCTTGTCGCTTTGTTTGGATGTGTTGTGTTTTGCAGTTTGCTGTAGTTTGTTTTCAATTCATTGATCTTAGTGCATGTGCGGAAATACGCGATAATTCGTACGTTATCGAAAAAGGTAAAGGTGCAAGGTTCATGATAGGTGTCGAGGTATTGTGATGTCTCAGAGTATTATTGTGGACAGGCCTAGAGTAAAACAGCAAGGGGAGTTGAACTTTGGGAGTCTTACTATTTACTAACGGGGCGTCACCGCAGATTGTAAATGGCGTCCCAACCCCTGGCATTGGACCGACTTTATATGCATTTGATTTACAAAAAAGCAAATTGATAGGCCCCGAAGTGTATCCATATTTCCCTTCCGCTATAGATGGTACGACTGGCCAGACAGTGTGGTTTAGCGAGTACGTTCAAAACTTCACGTTTGATTCAAACGGAGATCTTTACTTCATTGGATTATTCTATCCAACAGGCGAGAGTTTTCCAGTTCAAGCCATCTTCAAGGTCTCCGGCAACTCTTATCCGATAGGCTTTCAGAGCTTGAATTCCACGCCCATTTACAAAGGCGACTCTGACATCTTCGATATCTCTGCAGTTCGGGTCCGACAGTTATCGAGCACATCCGGTAACCCATATCGAGTATATTTCAGCAGGAGCAGTGGCGCTAGTGGTAATTGGCACATCTACTATCTCGATGACTCAAACAATCCTGTTCTTTACTATACGGTTAAGCTCAATCAGATTCCAGCCAGAACTTGTGGGGGAGAAGGTTATGGATTCCATTATTGGGGTGGCGACTTTGCCTTCAATGATTCGGGGCCGGTCTCCGAAACTTCAACCGGTACCCTCTATCTTAGCAATGGAAATTATACTGGGGCTTGTATTTATGGGGTCGCAGAGGCCGGATTGAATTCAATCCCTAGTTCTAGCGAACCTGTTCGCCTCTACCCCAACGACGCAATCGCCCTACCCGATCAGGGATATCCATCCTCGGTCGACGGTTTGCAATTTGTCAAGGATGCTCAGGGACGAGAAGTTCTCTACTTCGCTTCAGAATTTGCGATTTATGAGCTGGAGCTGAATGCCAAAAAACCCATTCTGTCAGGGGTTGCTGGTATTTCCTTCGCAACCCTATGGCCCTTTTGGGATGTGTCCTACATGGACTCTTGGTCGACTACCCCCAAGAACATTACAGTACCAAAAACGGGCCAGCACTTCAACCCCAATCGCCCGGCATACGGTCTACCGCTTCCAACAGTAACTGGAACAATAACCCCTCCAAATCCTGAACCTAATGAACGCATTGTGCTAGCTCAAGAATGGGTGCAACAAACGTTGACCAATAAGACAAGCAGATTTGGTTTGAAGCTAACCCTGTCGAACTGGTCGCACAAACTTGATGAGGGAACTACAGGCGACCGAGTCTCAGGAACTGTACGTGATCAGTACGGATACTTGCACGCGTACGATGTCCAAATTGCCAAGGATAGACAAATTCAGGCAGATGAGTCTACTGTGGAATAAGAAGTTCAACCACTCCGCCCTAGATTAGTGCACCCGCAATGGTATGAACATGCAAATCAGCGACGAAAGACGGTTCAAATTCCGTTGCTCGCACCAGCTATACCCACACACACTTTTACTAACGACGGAAGACAGCTAAGATCAGATTCAGGAAGCTCGTTGCTGAAACAGGGAATACCTGAATCCACAGAGAAGCGCGAGAGTAATTCCCTTTTGTGTAATTGCCGGAAAAATCTCTAAAGGCAGTTTCCGCTATAATCTTTCAGTTATGGTCATTCCCATGACGCTTGTCTCTTTGTGCTTCTATTAACTGGGTTCTGTTCTAGATATGCTAGTTTGTTAAGAGCGTTCAGGTAAGCCACAGCGCTTGCCATTAGTATGTCCTCGTGAGCTCCTTGACCGACCACGATACTACCATTTTCTTGTAGTTGCACGGTTACCTCGCCTTGTGCGTCTGTTCCGCCTGTGATTGAGTTCACGGAATAGCTGAGAAATTTGCTCTTGGACCCGGTAAGATACTTCACAGTATTGAAAATGGCGTCCACAGGTCCATCTCCAAATTCGCTGCCTTTCGCTGATGCTCCATTTATTTCAAGGGACATTGTTGCAGTGGGTATGGCCACTGTGCCAGAGACTACTGTGAGGCCAGTTAGCTTGTACTTGTCAGCGGCGCGGATTATTGTCTCGGTGACTATTGCCTCGATGTCTTCATCGAAGATCTCGCTCTTCTTGTCTGACAGGGTCTTGAATCTCTCGAATGCTTTCTCTCCATCCTCGTCAGTTAGAGTGTAGCCTAGGTCTTTGAGGCGTTGTCTGAACGCGTGTCGGCCAGAATGTTTTCCTAGAACCAATGTAGATTTCGTGATGCCAACGGATTCCGGTGTGAGTATCTCGTAAGTCATTCGGTGTTTGAGAACACCATCTTGATGAATGCCGGATTCATGTGAGAACGCGTTGCGCCCGACGATTGCTTTGTTCGGTTGAACGTTGATGCCAGTGATTTTCGTCAGGAGCCTACTAGTGGGATATATTTGTTCGCTGTGAATCGATGTCTCAAGTTGAAGAAGATCTTGTCTAGCCTTGATGCCCATGGCGACTTCTTCAAGAGATGCGTTGCCTGCACGTTCACCTATTCCATTGATTGTGCATTCGATTTGTCTTGCTCCATTGAGAACTGCTGCCATGGAATTGGCGGTAGCAAGGCCGAGGTCGTTGTGACAGTGAACACTGATGACTACGTTCTCGATTCCTTGGATGTTGTCCTGTAGGTACTTGATTAGCGATCCGAACTCCCAGGGCATGGAATATCCGACGGTATCAGTTATATTCACCGTAGTTGCGCCCGCCTTTATGACGGATTCCACGACTTTGCAGAGATAGTTCTTATCGGATCGTGTCGCGTCCATTGGCGAGAATTCAACATTCTCGATGAATGATTTAGCGAGTTTTACTGCATCGATCGCCATCTGTAGAACCTCTTCCTTTGTTTTGTTCAGTTGGTGAACTAGGTGAATGTCAGATGTGGAGACGAAGGTGTGTATTCTGGGTCGAGCCGCATTCTTGATGGCCTCGTATGCTCGTTCGATGTCATCTTTCTTTGTTCTGGCAAGTGCAGCAATCTCGCATCCCCTAATCTCTGTCGCAATCTTTCTTACTGCTTCAAAATCCCCATCCGATGAGATAGGAAATCCTGCCTCGATGACATCTACTCCCAGTCGCTCCAGCTGTTGGGCAATTAACAGCTTCTCGCTAATGCCCATTGTGAAGCCAGGCGACTGTTCACCATCTCTCAGCGTCGTGTCGAATATGATGACCTTGTTTTGTGTCAACCTGATTCATTCCTCGATAGAGATTCGTTTGTGTTCACTAATCTTTCCCTAACTGGAGTCAATAGTAAGGCACATCACTCTAGCCGCGCACCATTGAAGAACAGGAATATATGCAGTTAGTTGCGCAAAGCTACAATTATGCTATGACTCTGTAAATCACGCAGTTATCCTAGAACGTTTAATGTGTAGATTTGCCGAATCCGGGAATATCGCTAATTTGAATCGTCAATCGTCGTGGTAATTTGTGTGTGTGTGCGCACCAGTAGTACCACAGGAAAACTTTTGAGAAAGAGCCTGACTTTGTACCAATTGCTAACAAGTCCCGAGCCCCGGCCAGGGCGATGACGGAACCAATTCTAAAACAGAATCTACCAAGAATTGAATAAGACTTGGCCCTAATCAGAAGACTCCTAAAGCATTATGAACGGGACCTCTTAGGATTCATTTCAAGTTCCTTTACATACTTGGTCATCCTCTGACAGGGCATGACCAAAATAACTTGTCCATTATGCAACAGAACCATTCACTTCCGCGATCGAAATACGCACAAACTCAGACACGAAAACGCTAAGCGCAAGATGGTCAAGATCAAGAAGTAAGTTCTCTGCGTAGAGTGCCACGGTCTCCTTTTGCGAGACCTAACCCTATTTCCTCATTGAATGTCGAGACACCTGATTCGACCCTCACGGTAGACGTCTCATGGTCCGTTCATGCATGTCGCAAGCGTATAGGATAACGTAATGCGGTAGACTTAGCTCGATAACTGCATTGCAATTGCAGGCCCCATGAGAACAGGTAGCTTCGGCGGCTGGCTCCATCAGTTTTGTGTGTGTGGGTGAGCTGGTGCGCACCCCCCCAAATGAAAATGAACAACTGACGACGAAGTTTATGAGGACGCTTTTACGCAAACAGTCCTCTCTTCAACGCGCTCACAATTTGCTTTTCGACTAATTCCCGTGTGACTTGATCGATCTTATAGCGTCCACAATGGCCGGATTCCTTCAGTCCCCTTCTGTTTTTTTGCTCAACTTCGTAACCGAACTCTATCTCACCTACATCTTGCTGAAAACTCACGAGAACGTGAGGCCCGTGGTCTTTCCCAACATTTGCACGTTTCAAGCCTTTGGGAAAAACTGTCATTCCGATTATCGCCCTAGGAAACATGGTGTCTTTTGTTAACATGGCCTTCTCAATTATCTCGAAATCATATCCACGCTTTCTCAGGGCCAACCCGATCTCTTCCATAGCAGGTATGATTTCCTTAACGCGAATTCTCTCCAAATCCGAAGACAGTTTTTGTTCTTCTATTTTCTTCTGTTCAGCCGCTCTCGCATTAGCTGTCAATTCATCATCGTACTTCTGCAATATGGACGAAAGTTCTGCCTCGGTATCTTGTTTCATTTGAATATCCACATCATTACTCACTGGCTGTTCCAATGAGTGTTGTGGTTCACACTTGTTAGAGATAAAGGGATTCGGCGAATAGTTCTCGGAGGATGGCGAACAGTGTGTGTGGTAATGGTGGTGCGAGCAGACGAATTTGAACCGCCAACTCGACGGGTACTCTATGTGTATACCCTAGCGTTGCGACAGACAAATTGGAGATGCCATCAACAATCAGTTCGGGTGTCATCTCAACTCACTACGGACTATCGTTCAATCAGAGCCTAAGTTCGAAGCAATCGGACGACCGGCAGCTTCCTTCTTGTGGAGATACCAATCCAAGTCTCTTTCATAATTCCCGGCTGGAACCATCTTCTTCCAAAGGCGAGATATCTTCTCGTCAAGCAGTCGGTAGTATTCGCTTTCCTTCCAGAGAAGCTGTCTGATCCGTTCAGCATCACAGTTGAGATCCCAAGACCTGTATGCTTCTAGCGTTTGGGTGATTATCAACCCGCGTGCGTTGTACCTGTCCGTCATTAGTTTCTTCACTCCAGCATCAGCCAGTTGGCGAAGCCCGCTTTCAAGCTCAATCTCAGTGACAACGGGGAGAATTGGTGCAATGAATGCCCACGTCTTCAACCCTGCTTCTTCGAGTCGTCTAAGGGCATCTATCCTATCCTTCACCGGAGAGGCGTGTGGTTCGAAGATCCGTTGCGCGCGATCGCTAAACGTTGTTATCGTGAAACCCACGTCAACTCTACTCCTCATTCTCGTCAGCAGGTCGACGTCACGTAGGACCAGTGCGTTCTTCGTCAAGATCGAGATGGTGAATTTGGGATATTTCGATAATAGTTCAATCACGCCTCGGGTCAGCTTGTATTTTGCTTCAACTTGCTGGTATGGGTCGCAGACGCTGCTCAACCAAACGCTGCCACCGGGGCTTTTTGGAAGTTCTTTAGCCAGCACATCAAGTAGGTTCACTTTCACGTCGACGAAGCTACCCCAACGATCCTTCAAATGCCCGGAGAAGCGACGCATGAAGTTCGCATAACAATAGACGCAGCCGTGGAGGCAGCCAGTGTACGGGTTCACAGTGTAGTCGTAACTCAGCCCGCTCTTCGAGAGCGCCGTCTTGCAATGTTTCTCCGTGATCTTCGGTGTAGATTGTTCCATCGTGAATCCTCCTCCTAGCTTGCGTCTCGATCTTTTTTGACAACCAGCAAGTGGCCAAGTTAGACGCATGCGGTCAGTTAAGCATCTGGCGGAGCTGGTCAAGCATCCGCAGAATCTCAGGTCCGGGCGTGTAGTGCTGTTGAACTGCTTTGACTGCCCGCATAATTTAGCCGCTACCTTCCAGTTCTTTTAGGCTTGAGAGGTCAGTAAAAGCAATGGGCCGACAAGTTAACAGAGTTCACCCGGACAAACCTTTGAGCTTCGGGCAAGGTCAGTTTCTGTAGGGCGGCTTATTGGGTGACTCGGACATCGGTTCGTTGAGAATGAATCGAAGATGCTGCGGGACACGGGTTCTTTTGGGCTGAGGTTAGAAAGATCGAGTGATTGGTTTGAAGGTCGGTCGGGTCTGCTGTTGCGATGCGTGGATCGCTAGTGCGAGGCTCCATAGTTGATCGTCGTGGGTTCCGGTTGGGTGGCTGAACTTCAGGTTCCCGGATATTGTGGGTTCGCATTGTTGCGTCGTCATTTGGATTAGGAGTTGTTGGGTGTCGTTTGGGAGGGTGAGTTTGCCTTTTTCTAGGGCGAGTTTCAGTTTGCCCATGAGGTCCTCTTTCATTTGTGCTGTTAAGGTGACGCCTTCCATTTCTCGCATGAATTGTTTGATCTCTTCGTAGGGTCCTTCACCCACTCCCGTCTTGTCGAGGCATCCCGCGGCAAAGACGTACGCCTCGTTCAACCTCCTCACTCTTCCTATTACTGCGGTGTAGGAGGTTTCCAGAGGCAGTTCCTTGAGGTAGACAAGGCGGAGGTTGTCATCACTCTTCTCTAGGATAGTTATTGCTGTGTGGTCGGTGTGCTTTCCGAAATCGATTCCAATCAGGAACTGGCCCCGGTGCCTTTCGCCTTGCAGTGGGTCGTCGTTCAACGCGTATTGGTCCGTGCAGCTCAACACCAGCGCGCTGGGCAGGAAGCTGAATTGGTCGTCCATGAATGCTGCATTGTATTCACGGTTGAAGGCAAA
>PMBQ01000212.1 GCA_003152955.1 Candidatus Bathyarchaeota archaeon | reverse complement strand
CTACGTTCGCTGTAATACACTCAAAATCTTACCTGTTGAACTCAGGAATAGACTTGAGGGGCTGGGTCTCAACATTGAACAGAATCCTGCGATTCCTGAAGCTCTTGGCATCCATGTTGAAGGTCCATTCGTTGTGCCGCTGGCGGACCAGAAGATAGTCGTTAACAAGCGTACTGCTGAGTCGGCATTGCAGGGGGCTAACGTTTACGCTCCTGGAATCTTGAATTGCGGGTCCATGTGCATTGGAGACGAGGTAACAATCATGTCCGAGCTTGGGGAGGTTATCGCCACTGGAAAAGCCATGATGAGCGCAAACGATGTTTTGACGTTTAGAAAAGGCCTAGCAATACGAGTAGACCATGGTCGATTCATCGTTCCACACGTCAGAGAGCTCTCTTAATTTTCGCAAGGATTACTCTATCCGCAGTCTCTAGCTGCAATGGCAACTGTGCGCGTATTGGATCCAAAACCAGATGAAACGATCGTAGACGTGAATTGCGCTCCGGGCGGAAAACTGTCGCACATCAGTCAATTGATGAACAATTCCGGCAAGGTGTTCGGTTTCGACAGAAATTCTCAGAAAATTGATCAGGCACGTCAGAACGTGACGATTCTAGGCTGCAGAAATATTGTGCTTGGAATTCACGACTCAAGGTATCTGCATGAAGATTTTTCCGGCTTGAAAGCGGATCGCGTGTTAATCGACCCGCCTTGCAGTGCATTGGGGCTGAGGCCCAAAGTGCACGATTTCACAACTTTGGACCGCGTCAACCACCTGGCGGATTACCAAAAGCAGTTCATCAGAGCCGCCAGTGAGATCGTTAGACCTGGTGGGGTGATCGTTTACAGCGTTTGCACGTTCACGCCTCAGGAATGCGAGCAAGCTGTAAAATTCGCCGAGCAAGAATGTGCTCTCCAAGTTGTCGAACAGAACCTTTTCTTAGGTTCCGAAGGCTTTTCTACATATGGGCTCACTGGTCGTTCCTGCCAACGGTTTCATCCGCACACCCATGAGATCGGCTACTTTATAGCGAAATTTCGGCGTTGAAAAAAAGAAGCTATAACGCTCGAATTCTTTTCATGTTTCTGGGAAGATCGTTGGAATTTCCTGAGTCAGTTTTAGCAAAAGGGAGGAAGGGTAAGCTGGAGATTAGGGGTCTGGATCACCGCGGAAGCTACGTAATGTGCAAATACCTTGATTCAAAGACGATAAGTCTGCTGACACCAAATGAAAACTAGTACTCAAGGACGAAGAAGGAAAAATCAGAGCACTTCATCACTCCATCGAATGATCCAAGAAGGGCACTTAATCAAGCCAGAAGTGGAGGAGAAATACCACCAAATTTGGACCGACAAACTCGAAAAAGCCGAGGAAATCTGGTGACAATGAGGAATCTATGGTGCAGTAACTGGGAGAATCTGAATTAACGACTTCAGCGGTACGCCTTCAATCTTGGTTTTGCCACTCTTGTTGACCAACACGATAACTGCCACAGGTTTAGCTTTGGCTTCACGGAGTGTCCTAATAGCTGCCTTGTGCGTTTCTCCAGCTCGCAAGACTGCGTCTGCAATGAGCACTTTTCTTCCTCTAACGCTATGGAATGAGGGATTTACCAATCCTGGAAGCTTTTTGTGCGCCTCCCGGTGGGGGCGAACGGCCGCGAATGGTTTTTCCAGTTCTTTGGCGATAGCTACTCCCAGCACCATACCGCTTCCTTCGATCGCAACGACCACTTCCGGCTCATCAAACTGTACAGCACGTATTGACTCACGTGTGAGGTCGGCCAAGGCAGATGCGACGGCTGCCATACGTTTTCCATGGCCGCCAAGGGAACTCCAGTCAACAAACACATCGTGGGGAACAGGCTTTGTTGCACGCTCCTTGCCTCGAAGAAGTAGCCAAACTACGGTGTCGGGCTGAACCTTCAATTCATCAGATATCTCGTAGGTCGATAACCCCTTTGACTTCAGCTCCTGCGCTCTTTTCACAAGCTCCTGCGAGACCATGGCGACAACCCACACGAGTACATTGCGATATGATTCACTGAGGTCTTATAAGAGCTGATCATCCCCCAAGAAAGGCCATTCGACGATTTACAAAAAGAATCAAAAGTGGAGATATCGATTGTCAAACCGCAACCACACAACACAGCCGTATTCATTTCACATCTCAGACACTGATGTCAACGGGCCATTGAACTTGCAAGAAACGATTCTTAGCGCACAAACTTCAGAACCTGAATGGCTCAAAGATCAAACATGGTTCACAGACATCGAAGTGCTCAATGGCACTCCGATCAAGTACACCCTAACACAGACTGGTGATGTTGATAAATTCACTATTGATGTGAGCGCTCTGGCTTCGGGGGGCGTTGGAAAAACCATCCACCAACTACGCGCTCATCTCGATCACGTTCTAGGGCTAAAGGACGACCTACCGTCATTTTACAAAACCTTCAACGATGATGAAAAACTCCGCTCAACATTCTCTCGACTCAGAGGTCTACGACTTATGCGGGGCACAGATCTCTATGAGAGCCTCATCTTCTCCATCCTATCTCAAAACAG
This sequence comes from Candidatus Bathyarchaeota archaeon, assembly GCA_003152955.1. The sequence continues at coordinate 4,912 of PMBQ01000212.1, read as the reverse complement.
CTCCGCACAAAAGATGAACATGACAGCTCGATGTCTAATGCAGCATTATGGGTCTAAAGTCGAGTTTCCTGACGGATCAACTCATTTCCTCTTTCCAAAAGCCGAANNAGCCGAGACGCTTGCGAGATCGACTCCGAGACAACTACGCGCCACAACTTCAATGGGCTACAGGGCAAAATCGGTTGTTGAAGTCTCTAAGCTAGTCTTTCAGGGTGTAATTCGCCTTGATCAGCTTGGTGGGTGTTCCTATGAGGAAGCCATGCAGGTGCTCCTTGACCTTCCGGGTGTCGGACCCAAGGTCGCAGATTGCTTTTTGCTCTACGGCCTGGGCAGAGTGGAAGCTGCGCCTGTCGACGTTTGGATTCACAGGATCGTAACTGAACTCTACTTCAAGGGGTGCAAGGTGAGCAGGCTTATGACGGCACGATTTCTACGTGAGCGTTTCATGGAATGGGCCGGTTATGCCCAGCTATACTTATTCGACTACGCCCGTCGCGGCGTCCTCGGACGAGATACTAGAGCCAAAGCACTGGACCAGATCTAGTTTTTTCCAGAGTAACGGTTTCGTGCCGCTTGTTTTCGGAAGGGTTTACGCTTCAACTTTGTCCCGCAAACTTGGCAGACCTCCTGTTCTCCTCCAGGGTATCTTCTGAAGCATGCGGGACAATAGTAGGTCCATTCGAATTTCTGGCGAATGCCGATAGTTGCAAGGGCCTGATATGTTATATCAATTCCCTCAGCGACGTTCTGAACGGCATAGTCATCGCTGACTACGATGGGCTTCCTGCCCTCTCTAGCTAAGTCAAGCGCCAGAGCCAGGACACTTGTATCCGCATCTGAGAGGACAACTCTGTCACCGAGAACCTTGGCCTTGTCCCGCACTTGTTTCAGAGACTGGGGGGTCGGACTTTGAATTTTCAACTTTCCCGATGAGGTAGAGATGGCAACTCGGTAGGAAGGCCCAGCTTGGTCTTTTAGCTCTTCAGTGACTTCGGGGACTGAATAGATTTCAAATTCCAACCCGAGAGGGTCCAACCCCATAATCAGCGCTGACGTATCCAGAACTAGGACTTTCACAAACCTGCTCGCTCCGTCTCGCGAAGGCGCATGAGACCTCCCAAAGGCGATAAAGCGCCAATTCGCACGAACACAGCTGAATGTTCGGCTTTGCGAACCATTAACTTGACATCTTGTGTTAGTTCTCTTTGAAATCTTCCGTCCGCAACAACCAGACCCTTTTGTTTCGGAGCCATAAGTTGAATCGAAAGCTGGCGGGCCATGGAAACGACTCTGGGCCTTATGAATTCGAGTGGACATATGAAGGTGATAACGTAAGCATCAACTGAGAAATCCACAACCGGTCCACCCGCCGAGAGCGCGTATGCCGTGGAACCGGTGGCTGTTGAAATTATGACTCCGTCACCCCTTGATTGTAGAAGTGAGTCAGACTCTATAGAGAGCAGAAAGTCCAACATCTTCGATGGACTGCCCGATGAAATAACGAGCTCGTTAAGTGCATCGACGACATGTGTCCCGTCCAAGTAAACAGCCAGTTTTGTTCGCTTTTCAAGCCTGTACTTGCCTTTCATGAAGAGTTCGATTGCTCGTAATGCTTGCCGCGGCTCAACCTCCGTAAGATATCCTCGTCTCCCCATGTTGACTGCCAAAATCGGAGTTTCTGGGTCACGAATACTCATACAAGTCTTCAGTACGGTTCCGTCCCCCCCAACTGTTACGATAAGGTCTGACTTCAGGTCAGACAGATCCCTTCCGCCCCCAAGTCGACCTCGCTTGGCTAGGTCAAGCTCTGCAATGACTGAGATCCCCTTCTTCCTTAACTGCCTAGCGAGAGTAGCGGCGATCTCGAGTGCCCGTTGATCATCGAGCCTTGACACGAGGCCGACCCTTAAGGCCATTCAGACTTCTCCCAAGAAAATCAGTAACTGCAGTTAGGATAATTAAGTAATCCACTTCAAGATGAATAACGACAACGGGGTTTGTCTACTCAAAATTCCGTTCCGGACGGGCTGACTGCCAGACAAGCTTTTTAGACGAAGTGCGTGCGTTAGCTGCTTCTAGGCATACAGCTTACAGGCGAAGAACACTGAGTAAACCAGTTGATGTGGGCTCGCTGAAGATCGGGCATTACGTATTGATAGAAGGAGAACCGTGCAAAATCGTTGAGTATGAGAAGTCGAAGCCCGGCAAGCACGGAGCTGCAAAAGCCAGAATCGTGGCCATGAGTGTCACTACTGGAACGAAGAAGAACGTCATCAGCCCCGTGGACGCTCGCATCGAGGTTCCGATGATTGAGAAGAAAACAGGGCAAGTGTTGGCCTTCGTGGGTAACAATGTTCAGATCATGGACATGCAGAGTTACGAAACCTTTGAAACTCCAATTCCAGAAGAAGAGGAGATCAAATCGAAACTTGCCCCAGGCGTGGAAGTTGAATACTGGCAGATGCTAGGTCAGAACAAAATAATGCGGACAAAGGGATAATTCGAACAGCCTGGAATCACCTGAAGGCATGCCGCTTGCCCTCAGCCTCAGTTTCACACATCAAGATCAAACGTGGAATGAGAATCTCCAACATTGCAAGGCAAATGGAAGCAGTCGGAGTTCTCGGTCCAGTACGTTTTGGGAAAGCAGTCAGAATTCTCAGAGAAATGTTCAGCAATGACGATTATTCAAACTTCATCTCACTTGCAGGTCCAATCATTCCTGGCGGCCTTAGAAATGTAATCACTGATCTCGTAGATGAGAAACTGCTGGACGGAATAGTCACTACGGGAGCAAATGTGACTCACGACATGATCGAAGCTCTAGGACACAAGCACCTGGTGGGCTCCGAAACTCTCGACGATTCTAAATTAAGACGACGTGGATTGTCACGAATTTATGACCTATTGGTTAAGCAGAAAGCAATAGAAGACTTGGAGAAAGCCACACATCGAATGCTAACGAGGATTCCTGAAACCAAACGTCGTAATATTGCAACTTATGAGCTGCTTTGGGAGTTCGGCAAACAACTTCCCGACAGGCAATCACTCCTTCACACCGCGCAGAGGCGGTCCATCCCCATATTCTGCCCAGGCATCTTTGATTCAATGCTCGGACTGAATCTTTGGACTTACAGCCAACTAAATCCGCTTTTGATAAACCCATTCAAGGATTTCTCGAAGCTCGTCGACATGACGTATGACGCGAAGAAGGTTGGAGTGGTAATACTCGGGGGAGGTATGCCCAAACATCACATCTTGATCGCGAGTTCGTATCGGGGAGGAGTGGATGCTGCTATTCAAATAACTTTGGACCGTCCGGATGGCGGTGGAGCTAGTGGGGCCCCACTTGAGGAAGCGATTAGCTGGGGGAAGATCAAGGGTCATCAAATGCTCGCGACAGTTCTGGGAGATGCGACGGTGATGTTTCCATTGTTGACCTTGGCGGCGCTTGAACGAGCGTGAACGCAGTGTCCAATATTCTCGCATGATCTACTTCAGTCGCGGCAAGTGAACTTCAAGCACACCACGCTTGAATTTTGTCTTAATCTTGGTCTCGTCGATAGGAAAGGGCGTTCGAATTCTCGCATGGTAGCATGTGAACTCGCCATGTCGATGCTTAATCCCCAGTTCTTTGAAAGTTATTTTCCTGCTCGTCTCGGCATCTATCTCCAGAACATCGTCGGCAGGGCAACCCAACTTCACCTGTTTCTGATTCACGTAGGGAAGATCTATCGTTAGAATAACCTCTGTGGCTCCGACCATCAAATTGTAGAGCGGCTCAATGCAAGCGGTAGCTATATTCCATCCCGATGCATGGATGGTTGAGATTTCCGATGGGGTCATTGTTTCTTCGCGACCACCTCTCCTTGAATCTGAACTCATCGATCATCACCCATACAGCGGAGGGAGATCGTATTCGTGCGATTTGTTCATCTTCGACATCTCCTCCTGAGTACGGTGCATCATATCCTTACTCCGGAGCCGGATCTCTTCTCCCCTCTTCAAGAGCTCCGAGATCTCAATGTCCAATCCGAGGATTTTGTTGACAGCAGTCAATGTCACGGCAGCGGCTTCCGGGTCCGGATGGTTGTAGTAAGCCTGCGTCAAGAGCGCAATTGCTGGAATGGAGGTTTCAGCGCATCTACGAAGCAGCAAGCCATAGGCTCCAACTATGTAGCCCTCTTCAAGAACCTCAGCTGCTCCGTTTAGCTTTGATTCTAACCCCTTTTCGGAAATGGCCGCGAAAACTTTGGGCTTATCTACGTCTTGTCTGTTGCTTATGGCCATACCGCCCAAGGACAACATTAGCCGGGTGCTATTGCTTTTCGCCCATTCCGCCAAATCATTCGCGAGAGGCCGGAGAAGTGAGACGGGGATTACAGTCTCAGAGATTAGCACAATTAGTGAATCGTTAGCGAAGATTCGTACGGGAGACTTGGGAAGGCCCCCATGCAGTACTATCATAGGCGGAAGCAGGTCAGATTCTAGGGATCCAACTTCCTCCAGCTTGAGTGAACTGATTAGATGTGAAGCTGCAAGTAGTCCCACAAGCCCGACATCCGGGAGACCGTTAATCATAACCGCCTTTCTTGGAATGGATCCGGTCTCGACTATCTGAAAGCCGTCTTTCTCAGACAGCCGCTTCGACATACTAATTCAGCCGAATACTCAACCAACATCAGCTGATAATTAAATGGTGCGCACATAAGTTGAATAGATTCTTACAGAGTTCGAAGTAGCATCAATATAGACCTCTCCGAGAAGAAATACGATGAGCGCTCTCGAGAACCTAGGAAAATCATTGAACGACGCGGTGAAGAAGCTACTTCGCCTCGCGGTTGTGGATGAGAAAGCGGTTAAGGAACTTGTCCGCGATTTGCAGAGGGGCCTCCTTCAATCCGATGTCAAC
>PMBQ01000369.1 GCA_003152955.1 Candidatus Bathyarchaeota archaeon | reverse complement strand
GCGAAGAAGAGGGGATTGGTTGCGGGCAAAGACCCAATGGGACTTGCGGCAGCGTCGCTCTACTTCTCATGCAAATTGGATGGAGAAACGAAGACGCAGAAGCAAATTGCTCATGTTGCGAACGTTACAGAGGTCACTCTTCGAAACAGATTCAAGCAACTCGAAGAAGCACTAGTCTCGAACCCTAATCAGCGGCAATTCGTTAAGTAGCACGCTTCCTAACGTGTGGCGTGAACACCTCATGGCGAACAAAGCAGGCACGCAAAGCAACTGTCGAGAATGCGGCAAAGGTTTAGTTGATCGACCAGTCGCCAACTGGGGAAGATGTGAAACTTGCAAAGTCATGTTCTGTAAGAACTGCCTTCAAGTATTTCATAATCTGAATTGTGAAAGTGTGCCAATAGGGCCACACTAACGTTTTCTTGCGCGGTAGATGAATCACCCTTATCGCAATGGAATGGAAGATGGCTTAGTTTTTGTCAGAAAATCTGCAAATAGACAAACTCAAGCAAATCGCACTCAAACCACCATCCTCATTGAACGAGCCGCTAGGCCCAATATTGAATGCACTTGATGCAATTGCAGCGTATGGCGTTGTGGCAATACCTGCGCTCATTGAAATAGGCGACGAGGCTCTAGAGCCTTCTATTCAAAGTCACGCACTTGAACTGATAAGAATCATTAAGGGAACAACAACCTAGTTCACGGTTCTGTTACGTTGCTGTTCGACGTTTCGGACTGTCAAAACACGTTTTGTATGGGCGGCTACCAGTCTTTCGCCTTTGATATTCCAAGGATCTTAGCTTAGGTTGGCAGCACAATTCTGGCATACGGTCGCAGATGGGAGAAACAACCAAACGGGCTGCGTTCAATCCAGTAAGCTACGTTAAGCGCTATGAAACCGGCAACTATGCGTGAACAAGTAGTCATGCAGTGTCTACTGCCGCAGAAATGCCACCTAGAACGTCATTAATACTCACATTGATGGGCAAAAAGTCCTTTGAAAATCCAACTGAACGCTTGAGGGATCATCGGCGACAATGGCCGAAGTTCACTGCTTCAACGCTAAAACGCATTAACATAGAGAACGGTTCAAAACTCCGTGGCGAAGGGGGATTGTGTTCAGAAAATTGAGTGCTCCAACTCTCAGGATTGCGAGCACGGACTTCCAGAAGTTCAGGGATTATCTAGCTAGGGAAGGGTTTGTCTTTGAAGACAGACTGTATCAAGAGTTCCTGGCCAGAAGGACTGGGGTCGCGGTAAATCTCTATTCTAACGGGAAAGTTGTGATAGGAGGGAATGATCAGGTTCTCATAGGATCTTTGCGCGAATTCGTGATGTCTCTAGGAGGTGAGGAAGTCGTCAAAGAGACTCGAATCCTGGAACCATTAGAGATTCCGTTTCCGCATATCGGGACTGACGAAGTAGGCAAAGGCGATTACTTTGGCCCTCTCGTCGTAGCTGGGACACTCGTCCTAGTCGAGAAAGTAGAATCACTGCGACTCCTAGGCGTTAAGGACTCCAAGACGTTAAGCGACAACACGATAAGAAATATTGCCTCTCAGATCCGCATTTTGCTTGGACAGCATCGTTACGAGGAAATATCGATTTCACCACTAGAATACAATATACTCTACGGAAAGATGCAGAATGTGAACAAGATTCTTGGTTGGGCGCACGCAAGCGTCATTGAGAATCTACTTGCCCATGGGGAAGATTGCAAACTTGCGTTGGCTGACCAATTCGGCGACCCAGCGTACATTCAAGAGTCGCTGATGAACCGCGGAAAAAGCATTGAACTGAAACAAACCCACAAGGCGGAGAGAGATCTAGCAGTAGCGGCAGCGTCGATTCTGGCCCGCGGCAGATTCCTGCACGATAGAGAGCGGATGTGTAAGGATTACAACATAGTCTTTCCGAAAGGAGCTACCGATGTAGTTGCTTTTGGAAAGAAGTTCGTAGAGGAGCATGGCATTAGTGCTCTTCAACATGTCGCTAAGCTTCATTTTTCAACAACGATGCAAATCACAAGTGGCGTAGTTCCCTCCATCGATAAGGAACATGAAGATCCGTAGACCGAATCAAAAGTTGTTTTGTGTACGGTAAATTGGGGTTGAAATCCCCTTCTCTCTCTGAAGCAAGGCTGTGCGGCGAGTATTTTTCTCACTATAACTTGGACGTTCAGTCAAATCTGCTACGGAGAGGGANNTCTTAGTCGAGATGTCTTTGACAGTTTTCTGGACTATCGATGATCTTGTGCAGTAGGATTTTGTGGAGTGATCCTATGGCTTTCCTTGGGTTGCTGGGGGTTTCCATGTCATTGCCAGTATGCCGCCGATTAGACCGAGAATCAGTCCTATTCCGAACCCGCCCATCGCACTGCCGAAGATGCTCAGCACTGAGAAAATTATGATCAACATCCCCCATGTAGAATGTTGTTCTGGTTTGCTGTTTACCATGAAGGCGCTGATGAGCACTATTGCTCCGAAAATCAGGCCCAGCAGGCCGAAGAGGCCAAAGCCGTAGCCAAGTCCACCCATCATTCCGAACCCAGGCCCCATCATGCCACCCCATCCACCAGAGCCACCCATCATACCTCCATATCCGCCATAGCCGCCCATCATGCCGTTACCGAAATTGCCCATCCACGAACTAATCATCGTCATGGCACCTCCGCCTAGAAGGATGAAGATTCCAGCGATCAGTGAGAGTATGAAGGCAACGGTCGGTCTTTCTGAATTTGTCATTTTTCTTTTTTTCACATCCACCTGTTGATTCGTGAGAATATGGTCGGGGTACATATCAGTTTGTCACGATTAGCTGTCCGTACATGCCGGATTGGGCGTGATCCTGGTATGTGCATGTGTACCAGTATGTGCCTGGTTGGTTCATGTTGATTGTGTAGGAGTATTCGTGCGCTGAGCCTTGATTGTAGTCTGCGGGTGGAAGGTAGGGCATCCAATTGCCTGACATCATCCCTCCCATCGCCATGTAACCGTAAGGCGGACCGTACGCGGAAACGATCAGGTTATGCGGCATGTCAGTGTCCAGATTCACAACCGTAAATTGAACCGAGGCACCCGACCGTATCACAAGCGTCGGATTGATCAGACCATATGTTACGAAAGCGTCATCGGTAGTGTAGCTTGGTGGCTGCCTTCCAGTTAGGTTAACCGCTTTGTCAGGCGACAACGCCAATACGAAAACGTTGAATTGTCGAGATTCAAACACGATCGTATTGTTGCTTGAGATTACTCTGGCGTAGGACGGAACGTTTCGCATCGTCTGAATTGCCTGCCCAATCGTAACTGGCTGACCATTCGTTACAGCTCCCTGCCCCATCATTCCACCATAACCGCCACCCTGCCCGCCCATCCTTCCCGGAGGGATTTGCTGCTGAGATTGCTGCAGAGCCGCTTGCTGATTCGACCTTAGACTGTAACCCTCGTAAAGGAAAGCTCCCAGAAGACTGCCGATACCAATAACCACTAGAACTACTGCGAGTAAACTCGAATTTCTCATGACAAATCAAGCCCCCCGCGTCTTCACGCCCTATTAGGTCGCACCCTGAATCAATCGACCACGCTCAGATTGGAATTGGACAGTCTCTGACGACGAGACGATGACTGCGTCGAGAGAGTATGTGCTGGAAGCTGGTGAGGCGTCGACTACCACTAGTGTGAACTATGAGCAGTCTGTTACCTATCTGTGACACCCTAGCTTTCTTCTAGTTCTGTGGGGTGATCTCTACCGCTTTGTCTGATTATGCGTTAACGCTGTTTGATGAGACCCCATCCGAACTTAGTTGTCATCCTCAACAGAAGAATAACGAATAACCCTAAGATTAGTCCTGAACCAATCGATTCAATTGGAAAACCGGGAATGACAGTGGTGCTATTCATCATACTCGAGCCCATCTGTTCCGGACTAAATGCCCGCCCCGTAAGCGTACTAACTACTCCGACAAGAGGTGAGATTAGCAAAAGATGGTAGAGCTTCAAATGCGTGCTCAAGCTCCGAAGAGTCACTATCATGAATTGAATAATATAGAGTATTGGATTCATTCAAGACCTTGACATTAGCCTAAGTGCGCCTGGGTGAGAGTACGTGGTCGATTTGAATGGCAAGATCCGAGAAAGCGGAATGCCTTCAGAGGATGTTTGGAGTGGCTTCTTCAACGTTGAGAAGATTCTTGATGACATGAAGGTCAACTCGGAGGTCAATGATGCAGCGGACTACGCATGTGGCTATGGGACTTTCACTATTCCAGCCGCCCGAAGAATACGAGGGATCATGTTCGCCTTGGATATTGATCCGCAGATGGTTCGTGGTGTCGTTGAGAAGACTAGCAGGTTAGGTTTGGTTAACGTGAGACCGCTCATCAGGGATCTGTTGCGTTATGGTTCAGGCTTATGGAGCGGTAGTGTTGATTATGTGATGCT
>PMBQ01000226.1 GCA_003152955.1 Candidatus Bathyarchaeota archaeon | reverse complement strand
CCAACTCGATCTAGACGCTGGAGAGAAGTTGCGAGAGATTCTCATGAGTATATATGAAAGACGAGATAAGAACTTTGGCAACGGACGAGAAGTTAGAAATCTCTACGACAAGTGCTTAGTACGTCGAGCGAACCGTTTGAACTCTTCCGGCATCCATGAATTGGTCATTCGTGCTGAAGACTTACCACCAATTGCCGAGGATAGCGATGGTAGCAATCTCGACCAAAGTCTGCAAGAGCTAAATAATCTCATCGGGTTAGAGTCTGTCAAGAAGGAGATTCGGAGCCTTATCGACTATCTGCAAGTGGAAAAGCTAAGGGCCACAGAGGGTGGAAAGAAAACGAAGCTTAATATCCATTTTGTATTTAGAGGGAATCCAGGTACTGGAAAGACGACGGTTGCCAGATTGCTCGCAAGCATTTTCAAATCAATTGGACTCCTTTCCAAAGGGCATGAAGTTGAGACAGATCGAGCCGGTTTGGTTGCTGAATACGTTGGCCAGACAGCTGCGAAGACAACAAAGGTCATAGACAGTGCCATTGGGGGAGTGCTCTTTATAGACGAAGCCTATACTCTGGTATCTGGGGGCGGAAACGACTTTGGCAAAGAAGCCATTGAAACCTTGTTGAAACGGATGGAGGACGACCGGGGTAAGATTATTGTAATAGCCGCAGGATACTTTAATGAGATGAACAGATTTCTTGGCAGCAATCCTGGGTTATCCTCCCGCTTTACTCAATACATTGACTTTGAAGACTATACGCCGACCGAAATGAAAGCCATCTATGAATCGATGGTGAAATCAAAAGGGATGATACTCGCAGAGGATGTTGATATGAGCCTGGTGGAATTATTCACTCACCTCTATGACAATCGTGATGATACTTTTGCGAATGGAAGAACAGTCCGAAATACCTTTGAAACAACATTGCAGAATCAGGCTTCAAGAATTACCCGTGAAATGAAAAATGGACTGAATGTTCTTCAAAAGATTAGCATCATAACTAGTGTCGACATTCCCCGAAGCTGCCCATCACGAAGATCAACTGCGCATATTGCAAAGGTGATATTGAGCCTGATAGCCTGTATTGCGACCAATGCGGCACGGGGGTTTTAACGTGCCCAAAGTGTGGCAAGACAGGAAAAGGAAAGAACTGCGTCTATGATGGCGCGAAGTTGACTTCTGCGGAAAAGAAAAGGGACGGATCCGAACCGTGTACATCGCCATCAACTAGGATTTCGGATCAAATGCAGTCACCTGAGAAGTCTTCACCGCTTCCGATTTCTCGCGTGGTGCCAGAGTTGCGAATAGTCAATTACAATCTTAAGATCAACATTGCCATGAAGGATGGGGATATCATTGGCAGAACTGTTGGTGATTACGCCTCCATGTTTGCCCAATACAAGCAGGTTTCTGGGAAACATCTTCAGTTTATCTATGACGCATCAAGGGGATGGATGGTCAAGGACCTAGGTTCGACGTGGGGAACTTCGTATAGCATGAAGAATGATTGGACCTTGGCAGAGGCAAAACTTCTCCCCAATCATCCGGCTTCAGTTACCGATCATGGCTACTTATTAATTGCTAACATCGAATTTCAAGTGAGAATTGAAAGTGCGCCCAGTTATAATCCGAGTGGGACCTTGAGACCATGAGACTTTCAATAGACGCAATATGCGACAAGGGCTTGGTGAGGGATACAAATCAAGATATGATATTGGTCGGTACGGAAATGCTGCGTGATCAAGCAAAAAGCTATGAATTTGATTTCGTATCTTCTGATGCCCCATTTATAGTGGCTGTTGCCGATGGAATGGGTGGTTGCCAAGGTGGTGAGTGCGCTAGTCAGTTAGTTGCCGAAGGAATGAAAAAAGCCATCGGCGAGCTACCCGGAAACTTGGATTCTACAGGTTTGAAGTGTGTTCTCGGCGAGAAGATAAAGTCCATTCATTCACTTCTGCTGACCCAGAATGGTGTCACTTTGGTGACATCGGAGATGGGATCAACGTTTGTTGGTCTCTTATTTTACAATGATGGAATATTCTTCATAAACATCGGAGATAGCAGACTCTATCGCTTTCGTGATGGAATATTGGTTCAACTTTCTAAAGATCATTCATTAGCCGCCGTACTTGATGATCCCACCATGGCGAAGAACATAGTTATTAACTCATTCGGTGGTGGGGAGAGAATCTTCTTTGATTTTGAAGATATCTCTGAGAGAACATTCGAAGGTGATGTCTTCTTGCTATGCAGTGATGGGCTGAACAGTGAGGTTCAAGACGAAGAAATTGAAACGATTCTGAGAAATCAAGATAGTCACAGTCTATTAGTGAACCATGCAAAGAGAAAAGGCGGCAAAGATGATATGTCGGTTGTGGTCCTTAAATTGATTAGCCTGTGTCGCAGGTGAGACCAGGGTACCTTAATGAGTTAACCTGAATCCGGCGTGAAACTACTCCATGAGCTGGGCTTCGCGAAGGCGAGTGGCAGAAACTAGGGTTTGTCGCCTCCGGACGAATTCCTCACCAAAAGTGTGCATTTTGTCCCGAGCCGAATTATCGAATCGCACCTGCAAAATCAACCCGTGCGGAGTCTGCTATTTCAGAATCACGCAGGATACAGGTTAATGTTTTGTTTTTGGAACAAGCCAAACCCAAACGAAACAACTATGCACAAGCCAATCAGTCCTCCGTAAACAAAATGGAAGAAAAACGAACTTCACACTGGCTCAACAGCTGGGGGCTGTTCAAAATCGGTTTCCAGCTTATTGTTTAGAAAGAACTTCGTGAGAAGTTTACATACCTACTGATATCTTTAGCTCACTCGAACAGACTGGAACCCTTATCGAGAGAAACGAAGAAGATTCCTTCTGGCGCTCCCTTGGACGTTTCCTAACGGGCAAGAAAAGGATTGAGTCTACTAATATCATCTTAATATTTTCTGATATGATTCAAGAATCATCCGAATGCTCGTTCGCTAGGCCGGAAGGTTGCAGCGGTAAAGAGGCCATCAGAATCATAAAGAACTTAAAAGCCCGCAATCTTATTCCTGACTTGCGAGATTGCAGGGTATTTGTAAATGGCGGGCCTGGTAAGAGTAGTCTTCAAGTCGAGAACATTCGGAATTTCTCGATTCGGTATTTGAAAGAAACTCAAGCTGAGCTCTCTGCGTACGAGGTTGATGCCGGCAATCAAATCACATCTTTCCTATCACATCGGCGAGCACAAATCAAATAGCCATGCTAATAATCCACAACCACAAATAACTGAAAGGAGCTATTCTATATGGCAAAAATCAAAGTTAAGTGCCCGGAGGGCCACGAATTCTACATGGAAGACTATGAAAGGAAAGCGTGCCCTAAGTGCGGCAGGGTTGTCGTTGGGCCAAAAGCAAAGTAGTCCTCACACAAAGTGGCACTGCACATAGCACGCCGCACCACGACGCCCCCTCATCCCGCCAAGGAGCGGCGGCACGGCGTGGCCACCAATCATCCTGCGTGGTAAAATGAAGACGCTCAGGCTCTTGTTAGTTATGCTCCTGCTTGGTGCCTTCCCATCGAGGGGGTTCATCCGCAAGGGTGTACCCCTATCTGTACCCTTCTGTATCCGATTCGTGGACGTCTGTGCGATTGGTGGACTTGCATTTCTCGAAACGTCGCTTATTTTGCTGGGGGAGGGGCCCGGCCTGTGGTTCGAGTCCTGCTCGCGGAGCCAAGCTGCATGGGGAGTCGAAAAGCCGCAAGGCTAGCTTACTCGGCTCCCCATGTTT
>PMBQ01000421.1 GCA_003152955.1 Candidatus Bathyarchaeota archaeon | reverse complement strand
CGGACTCGCCTACCCTGTGGATCGGTGATGTACTCTTCCCGTAGCGCGGCGCTCAATTCTTCTTTGAGGATGTCCATCTGCTTTCTGATTCTTGGCTGCCAGTGGTCATTGCGTATCATCCATGCGGCAGCTTCGTCCAGATTGACAGAATCGACGTGCTCCTCTTGGCGGTATCGCTCCACCAGTTCCTGTAGAGATTCCTTGTTAGATTTCTTCATGTGTCTCATACCTTACCCCTATGAGGTCACTGGGGCTACTTGGCCCCACCCATCGCACGTTGCCGTGCTCTTAATGATGTCACGCACATCAACTCTGTTGTGCAATCTTGTGAATCTATTCCAGCCGAATTCCTCTTCTGGAAGTCTGTGCTTCAATTGACCTATCACGATAGCTGGATGCACACCCATCCTTCTGGAGAAGTTTTCGATTTTGGCTCTACTGAACAACGGAGTCGTTCTTAGGATGAAAGACTCCATTTGATTTGGCGGGACTAGTGTCGATGCTGCAAATTCGTCGGCACGCATTTCAACATCATCTTCAGATTTCTTCTCCAAGATTTCAATGTCCCATCTACTGCCGTCCCCATAGTAGATATGGGCGATCTCGTGAATCAAAGTGAACCAAAAATGATCTAACCGTCCATATCGCAATGTCACAGAGACGACTGGTCTATTCTCGTCATTGGATATGCAAGCTCCATCAAGGCGAGTACCCCTCAAATGTTCGACAATCACGAAGCGTATCCCGAATTCAGCCAAGACTTTCGGAATGTGCCTTATCTCTTCTGGATCACCGAACAAACGGCGCAGTTGTTCAATCAGGTTCGGTATTCTCGACTTGATGAACTTCCCGGCGTGCACCAATTGTGCAACCTGAAAGGCGCGACGACCCCATGCGTATACAGCAGCGAGGGCAGTTTCGCCCTGCGCGGACATGCGAGCTGCTTGGGCAAGTTCCTCTGGGTTATCCACAAGGCTGGACACCCCGAAGAAGGTTGATAACTCCTTCTCTAAATCCTCGGCTGACTTCGCTGGCTTTATCCAGCCTCTTCGTTGCATCTCACGAATGGGAATGAGATCGTAGAGCTTGGCTCTATTTCGTACCCTATCTTCATCTGGACAATCGTGATTGTACAATTGCCACGCTGTCTCAAGGTTCATCCAGAACTGGGGACTATTCCCGAACGCCGCAGCTATCTTCTTGGCCGTCTCAGGGACAATCGCTTTCTTACCGTTGATGATTCCGTTGACCGTAGATAGCGGCTTCCCAAGTATCGCCGCAAAATCTTCTTGTTTCCAACCGCGTGCCTCCAATTCCTCCTGAATGAAATCACCTGGAGAAAATGCTTCTGCCGAATGTCTATTGTTATCTGCCCGACTAGTATCCATGGAAACCTCACATCTAGTGATAGTCTTCAATTCCTACGATCTCAATCACGTTTGCGGGTTTCGATTCGATTATCTCAATTATCAGTCTCCATTGACCGTTGAGTCTAATTGACCGTTGATGACTCCTATCGCCACTGAGTTTCTCAAAATGCCATGACTTGAGCACGTAGATATCCCGCTCGTCGGTTGCGTTCCTGATCGCCCAGAGTCGGTTCCTGTAAGCCTTCACGATGTCCGACGAGAAACCCGCCGTGAAGTCTGAATCTGTTTCCAGTCGATCAAAGTCTTTGTGTCTGAAAACAACTTCCATCTTTGCCAATCTTAGAGAGCCAAGATTTTCATCTTGCGTACATCTGCATTGTCGACTACACTTCCCCCGCTGTCAACACATTTTTATGCTTTTTACTTAAAAACACATAAATGACTTGACAAGCGTAACCGATCAAGTATAATGGTCAGTATGAACCGGCTAACTAGAGAAAATCGCGTGCGTGTGATAGCAGCCCTGGTGGAGGGTAATTCGATCTGTTCCACAGTTCGAATGACGGGCGTTGCCAAGAACACTGTAGCCAAGTTGCTCTGTGCCATCGGGCAAGCCTGCCAGCGATATCACGATGAAGTCATGGTGAACCTCACCTGCAAGAAGATTCAGGTTGATGAAATCTGGTCCTTCTGCCACGCTAAACAGAAGAATGTCCCGGACACACTCAAAGGAACATTCGGATGGGGTGACGTTTGGACGTGGACGGCGATTGATGCTGATACAAAGCTCATTCCTCAGTGGCTCGTTGGCCTTCGTGACGCACAGTGGGCGAACATCTTCATCAGTGATCTGGCCTACCGCCTCAAAAATCGCATCCAGCTAACAAGCGATGGACACAAAGCCTACTTGGAGGCCGTTGAGGATGCGTTCGGTGGTGAAGTCGATTACGCCATGTTGGTGAAACTGTTCGGCGCAGCCCCAGAAGAAGTCAACGAGCATCGGTACAGCCCAAGCGAAGTGACCGGATGCAGGATTGACGTGATTGAGGGGAACCCGGATCGACGGTACGTCTCTACGTCATACGCGGAGCGCCAGAATCTGACCATGCGAATGTCGATGAGGCGGTTTACCCGGTTGACGAACGGATTCAGCAAGAAGATCGAGAATCATGAAGCTGCTGTGGCGCTGTATTTCACCTATTACAATTTCTGTCGCATCCATCAGACCTTGCGAATCACGCCAGCAATGGCGGCAGGTGTCTCGGATCACGTATGGGAGATCAGCGAGCTTGTGGAACTAATTGACAAGTAAAATTCAAACTGACCCACTACCAA
>PMBQ01000052.1 GCA_003152955.1 Candidatus Bathyarchaeota archaeon | reverse complement strand
CTGTCGTAGGGTTTTCCCAATACCTATCAATCTTCCAAACGGTCGGAAGAACGTGCTTCTCGACGCCGACAACAACACCGCTCGTGGCCTGCGATATGCCGGACTTTGCCGATTGCTTCATCGCAGGAGTTATCTTCAGTTGGCTCTCTGTAAGGCTCTTGGCGAAATCAAACACATACGGGAATTTGGTCGTCACTATGGTCTGGAGGACGCTTGCCACGCCTTGCCCGTTGCCGAGTTTCTCGCCCTCTTGATTTGCGTAGGTGTATACGACAAACTGACCGTTGTAGATACGGTTTTTCCAGTCTTGGTCTAAGACACGCTTTGCTTTATCCGAACTTTCCCGCGACGACGTGTTGTTGCTACCTTGGTAGTACATCGCCATAGCGGAGAAGTCCACGTACTGCTCAAAGGCCTCTGAGCCCAGCGGTGTAGAGAGCGCGTCGATGAATACGATGTTCTCATACTGCTTATCCGCAACCGCAGTTCTGAGGGTCTTGCGGAAGATTGCCGCTTCCGCATCGTCCTTGGCAAAGGCGATAACGGCGTGGAAATTCCACCCCGTGGCTCTGTCGCGCAGGACATTGATTATGCGTGTGAAGTCGGCGGTGGTTACGAGCGTGATTTTGCCTGTTCCCGGTTCTGATTCGAAACGCAGACGCAAAGCAGGTGAAAGAGACAGCACGGTAGAAAGCCCACCCTCGGTCACGAGTTTCGAGGTTGTGCTGTTTTGTCGTATATCTTTCTTGTGGTTGTCGATTTTGGCTTGGTCTCCCGCAAGCACGGCAGCCGCATAGGCATACCGCCCACCACTTATCGGGTTTGAAACGAGGATGCCTTTTTCCTTAAGCCCTTTCGCAAGGTTGGCGGACTTCGTTCCCTCTAAGTCTGGGATGCCCTCAAAGACATAGCTGAGGTTCTGTTCGGTAGCTTTGAACAGGTCGATCGTGCCGCCCAACCGCTGATCAATCGCCTGCATAATGAGGATGGCTTTCAGGACAGCTTTCTCATCCTCACGCAAATTCTGCTGCTGCGGGAAGGTGTCCAGTATCAGGCGAATGTCTGATGTGAGGTTATCCCTGCCTTTCTCGTAGAAAAAGTTCCACAGCATATCCACCGTGAGAAGCGGGTGGTCGTCAAAGTGACCCGTATTCTCAATGAACCATTGGAACGCCTTCACATCGTCCGTGTTAGAGGATTTGATGAAGTCGAACATACTCCGCTGGTTGGACTTGAACGCAGAGGCTATGTTTTTGAGGAGCAGAGCCGCCATCGGGTGAATCGGCATAATGTCCTTCATCACCTGTGGGTTGTCAATCTTCGCAACCGCCATCACCTTGGAGCGGGAATTCTTGACTCGGTCGTTCAGGTCGTCGGCGAGGATGTTCCACTGCGGCTTGGCGGCAGGCTTCACGTTGAAAGCGTGACCGATGAGGTTGAACGCGATGTTATCTGGCAGATCAATCTTCACAGGAATAAATCGGTCGCGCACCTTTGTCCAAGTCGTGTCGGCGGTCGTGAACAACTGTCCCGATTCGTGCGTGACGACGATGAAGTAGAACGGCTTTAGGTTCACCAACTCGGCGAGTTTCTGGAACTCCGAAAGGCTCTCCCGGTTGTTCTTGAAGTAATCGGAGAACTCGTCCCAAATAAAGACAACCTTTACATTGTTGCGGTCGATAATGTCCGTCAGCCAAGTGATGAGCCTGTCAGCGTCAATATTCAGCGCGGTGATGCCCTCTTTGTCGGCAAGACGGAAGATGTTATCCATCAGCGTCTTGACCTCACCGCCCGTACGGAGGGCGTTCAGCACCTCATCGGCGGAGGACTGGCTGAACAGAGCCGCCCACTCCGGCTTTTTCAAGAGCGCGTCAAAGAACAACTTGTGCGATGGCTCGTCAATCCAAGCAATGACGCTTTCTTTCAGGGTGTTTTCGCCTGCGTAAAGGTTTGCCGCTACCAGTGAAGCCTTTAGTGTTTCTTGAACAGCAAGGAAGAGGTCGCGGGGCGAGTCAATCATACCCGAAGCGTATCGGTAGGCGGTCACGATGCCCTTTTGCTTGTGACCGAGTAGCTTTTCGAGCAGGTCAGTTTTCTTTTTCAGCGGCTCGTATCTGTCCCAGTAGGCGCGGAGCTCTTCTTCCGGCACTTCGAGAATCTTTTTCAGGGCATAGGCGCACTGTGACTTGCCCGTGCCGTACGCGCCCTCAATCCAGAGGGAACGCTTCTCCTGCCGTGCCAATACCCGCTCCATGTTGTTCAGCATTTCGATGAACGTGTAGTGCGGGTATGTGCGCGTCCAGAAGTCCGGGCTGGCGGCGGCGATGGCCGAGTCGTTGACTTGAGGAAAATACTCCTCGTCAATGTCAAAGTATTCGCGGTATTTGTTGTTATTAGCCATGTGTTGCATCCTCCTTAAACAAGTCGAGTACATCTTGGGACGATTTATCCTCTGCCAGCGTTATCTTTTCAAGGTCGTGCGTGAACGATGCAGTGATGAATTCCGGATACTTTGCCGACAGGCCCAACAGGAGTGGCGTCATATCGTCGCGGTCAAGCCCGAAGATGCGGGTGGGGCTGATGCCGTCGCGATCGATGTTTTCATTCAGGAGCGTGGCAAGCGTGAACTCCTTATAGTCGGTGCACTTCTCCGCAAACTTGAACAGGCCGTACAGCACCACGCGCGGTTCGCTCACCGAGCATTTCGTGCGGACGAGGTCGCCGTCTTCAGTGACGTAGCCGAAGCGTAGGTTTGTGCCGAGGGGAGTTTCAATCAGGCGCTTGAAAGATTTTAC
>PMBQ01000258.1 GCA_003152955.1 Candidatus Bathyarchaeota archaeon | reverse complement strand
GCTTCGGGACTGTGCTAAGCTAATTTCACGTGTACGGGTCCATTGATGCACATACACACAAACTGCCTGAACCGACGGTTCAATTTACGATGCTCGCACCAGTAGAGCCACACACCCAAGAAAAGTGTGATTCAGATTCCGGGTTATGAGGCAGAATCCTACCAACCGTCCCAATGCACAATTGTGCTAACGGGTTCACGGGATGCAGGCTTAAACTTCGAACCTTTGGTGTACGCGACTGGCAGCAGGGTTGTCTGCATGACTTCTTTGAAAGGGATGCCAAGTAGTCTTGCGGCATCTTCCTCGAAGAACAGGTGGAAACTGGTGAAGGTTGAGCCGAGACCTCGAGCGCGTGCGGCAAGCATGAAACTCCACGCTGCAGGGACAATTGAACACCACTGCGCAGCCTGGGCGACTGTCGGAAGACCGTCAGTACGGCCCTCGATGCATGGGATAACGTGCACTGGAACTTGCTGAAGATGCTCAACCAAGTACCTTGCCGAGACTGTAACTCTTGCCTGCGTTGCCTTTCGTTGGAGGTCGTCGAGCCTCACACCTGTCATGGCAGGCGGATGGGACATGTAGATCTCCGCGCCTTTGCGATATAGGCTCGCAAGTTCCGCGCGTTTCGTAGAGTCGGTTACGACCACGAAATGCCAGTTCTGCATATTCGACCCCGTAGGAGCCTGTTGAGCAATGGCTATGCACTCTTCTATCACCTCACGTTCGACAGGTCGAGAAAGATCTAATCGCCTACGCACAGACCTCGTCGTAGTGAGCAGTTCGTCAGGGGTGAAATTCAATGCACACAAAGAGAAGACACCGGACATTCTGATTGTCTCTAACACCTCTTGAATCTTCTGATTGAAGATCAATGCGCCCTAAACGGCGTCGCCTAACCACGAATATGAGAAGAATCGGTTTGGGTGCGTGGCTTGCTGGTGCGCACCTATGAAAAGCTGGTTCTGCTTATGATTCTCTGGTGGCTCTTCAGCGTGGTGTTCAGGCCGCCCTAATTCTTCTGTCCATCAGCTTATGATGGCCAAAGAATATTACCTTGACCCATCACTTCTCGAAACATGCCATTTTGCGATAAATGTGGAAAGTATTCAGAACAAATCCCTTGCCCGTATTGTGGCTTCAACCCAACAGCACAAAGTCAAACACAAACAACCAAGACTTGTGCAAGTTGCGGGGTCGCAAATATTGCAGGGGCGCAATGNNAACGCAAATCCCGCAATGCACGATGGGAGAGTGCTACTACTGGTGTGAGCACCATAAATTGAACCGTCGCTTAGTGTGTGTGGGCACCATTAGACCGGGGATATGGCTAAGGATGCGTTTGGGGCGGGACGTGGCAGTTGCTGCTTTCTCATCCCCTGTCTATCTGTTACCGCAGCTAGAGATCATTTGATGCATGACTCCTACGATGGTCGCTTCGAGCTTCGCGGATGCGAGGCTACGACGGGTTTGAATACTATCAAGTCAGATGAATGTAGTTGAACCAAAGCCAGAGTAGGGAGAGTCCCACCATGAGTCTTCATTATGAGACTAGAGAGTTGTCGCCTTCAACTTGGGTTGATTTTGAGAGGTTATTCGAGAAGCATGGTGGAGTGCAGGGTGGTTGCTGGTGCATGTTCTATCAAGTCGCGAAAGGATGGAGGGATAAGAATCGAGCGCAGAACAAAGCAAAGAAACGCGCACTAGTGATGCATGGGAAAGCGCACGGAGTTATCGTGTATCACGGCGGAAAACCTGTTGGCTGGTGCCAGTTCGGTCCAAGCGAGGAATTGCCACGAGTCGAGAGCATGAAGGACTATAAACCCACGCACGAGGGGAATCTCTGGAGGATAACCTGTTTCTTCACTGACCGCGATTGCAGGAGGGAAGGCGTGGCGAGAGCGGCTTTGGAAGGTGCTCTTCACTATATGAAAGATCACGGCGCGGAAGTGGTTGAAGCTTACCCCGTAGATCCTAGGAAGAGGCATTCATCGAATCTGCTTTGGAACGGAACCCCAGATCTCTTCGCTTCCATGGGCTTCACCAAGGAACGCAAGCTGGGCAGTGAACGATGGATCTTCAAGAAGACCCTGTGAGGAAATCTCACACGACTATCTTCTTGTCACCCGAGCCTCGACGTACGCTTCAATAGTCCTTGTATCTCAGCTCATGATCCGATGTCATGACGTACGATTCCCGTGCTGTTTTGAACTCGAACATCATCGCGAAAGGTGAGTTCCACCCACAATTACTACACCTTCAAGTTCATGTTCGGACAGACATTCCTCACGAGCTTGCGGAAAGTGTACCCAAAACAACAGTTGAATACTGAGTATACTGCCTACTCGAGAACTTGCAAGGCTTCAAGCCGAGTTTCTCGACATAACCTCTCATGTCCTCGGGGAATCTCCTGTTGAGAGATCTTCGTTGATTTGCACATCGTCGTAGATGCTGATCAATCTCTTGAATGGGCGCATGAGCTGACAAAAGAGGCAGAAGAAAGTGTCAAACCTCTTGCTTGAGACGCGACGTAACGATACACGTTGACTCGGGACATGAACACCATTCGAAACGATCAATCTTGTTGTGTGCGCTCTACTGATGCGAGCAGGAGAAATCGAACCGCTGGTTGTGTGGATGCATCTTCAGTTTTAAGAGGAACGTAGGGTTTGCGGATTGGCAGGACAACGAAATCCATCGAATGATCAAGGAGCGTCATTTCGGAACTACTGTTCTTGCTCACTCAAATCGCCATGACCTCAACGCTCATCGAAGGGTCTGGAAAGGCTCATCGTCTCACTTTGAGTATACTCGTGAAGGAACCCAAGGTTTCGGCATGAGTATCTCGTCAGGTCTATCTAAAAGCGCTCCTTTTCTTGAGCGCGATTTGCACCGAATGATGCTTCTTAGGCTTATCTGGTTGCAAGTCGCGGTTCCTGGCGTTAGAATGCGGCGTTCTTCATGCTAATGCCAACTATACCAATGCGGGTTCTCATCGTTGCCATCTTGCTATCCTCAATCACAGCTGCAACAGCCTTACCATCGATGACGAACCCCAGCAGCATAACTCCACACTCGCCAGCGATCTTGGTTGGAACATTGGAATTCAGCTTAACAAACAGCAGCGGAGTGTATAATCTCATAGCGACTCTAGCTCCCCCTTCTCAGAACCTCACGAATCCCGAGGTCAACACATACATTATGTTAGATACGGCGCAAGAGCAGGTTTTTGTAAATAGCGTTCTGGCGTCGCTTCAGCAGTATGACTTGAATACGCATGGGGGAATTGGTGCCGTCATTGTAGCGACTACGCCAAACGATTTTACAGATATGCAAGAGATTCAGTTCGCCAATGAACTCGTCTCCCAAACTTCATCTTGGCCAGCAATAGCCCAGTATGGGCTCTTATACGGTGGCGTCCAGGCTATCGAACTTACTCCTGTGATCGCGTTCTGGGATCAAAACGCACCGATTCCACGCTCATCTCTCCTGTCCAGAGTAGTGAACAGTTTGGTCGTCGCGGTCACTAACACCGAGGTGCTGTGCTTCGTGGTACATGACAATCCGGCCATCCTAAACCCAACCGTCAATGTCGCAGGTCCTATAATGCCCAAAATATCCAACTGCCCACAACCTGGAGCGAACCCGGTTTACTTGGCGACTGGTTCACAACGCGCTTCGTCTTACAGCCCACGGTTTATCGCAGGACCGGGGCAGAAAATCACGGTGATCATCAGTGGTCTCAGGTCGAATTCAGGTTCATTGCCATCACAACCATCATCGAAACTTCCATCTCAAATCAGCCTGAGCATTCAGGGTACTTATTCCTCATATCAGGGGGATGTCAGGCTTGAGCGGTGCGGTCAATCCAGAGCCGGTGCCAATCAGGGGATCTGCGTTCGGTCCGGTACTCTTCCGCTCAACGTCAACCTCTATCAACAATGCTCTCTCACAGTATCCTCCTGCACCTCCAACTACGTAGCAAAAGTCCCCATCATCGTTGGGATCCAACGAGCGAACGTGAACTAACTCAGAATCAGATCCGCAGAGAGGAAGAGCCTGCATCACTAAATCTTATATTCCAATCGAGCGTGCCTAATTGCAAGGTCTCGGTAATTGGTAGACATCATTAGCACGATAATTCACCTTATCATAGCTGGAATCATTGGCGGTATTTTCGTTTGGTTAGCAGCGAAGGCACTTGGAGCGCCTAGAGCCACATACTGGCATGGCATTTTGACTGTCATCTCAGCGATCATCATCACTGACATCATCGGTTACTTCTTAGGTGGATTTGGTTGGCTTACGATCATACTTGAGGTAGTCGTGATTCTATTGCTGATCAAGTACTTCTTCGGGGTCGGATGGTTAAAGGCGGTCGTGATCGCTGTTCTGGCCGTGATAATAGCGATCATAATCGCAGCAGTGCTGGCTATGATTGGTCTAGCTGCGCGAGCAGCGGCGATTAAAGGAATAATGCCCGGCACCTAATCGACCAGATCGTACAACGTCGATCGAGTCGATCTCTTCAGAATGCTTGGCTCTCCAAATCTCTAATTTTTCACTTCTTGCGTCGCAGCAACACCATAGAGGCAGCAAACGCAATGAATGTGACAATTGGTACAGTTGGAAATTCAGGGATCTGATTGCCGGATTGTCCGATGTAGACTTGGAAGACTCCGCTGCTAGTGCCACCCGCCGNNCATATGCCAGACTGCGCGTATGGACCTAGATGGTTAGCTGCCATCGTGTGACCGATGAAGATTCCGTTCAACGCGGCATCTTCTGTGTAGCTTATTCCTGATATTGCAACCGTGCCAGGAATAACGTGAAATGATTCTCCCAGCAGCAAACCCTCTGGTGGCGGATAGAAGGTAACGCCGTTGGTATGCCAATTCACCATATCGACCTCAACGGACCATCCACCTGGATAGTAGGGGCTCCCAAGGATCCCGGCGTCTGCGAAATATGGGTATCTCATCTCATTCACGTCGAAGCTTGAACTCCACATTTTCCTGTACTGCTCCGCGGGGGTTCTGAAAACTGGGTCGCCGTAGTAAACGTGCGTAATCTTGGATCCAGTGGCGGGGACGAGGGGTAATCCTGCGGTAGTAATGTGCAGCAGCGTCGACCCTGCGGGCACGTAATTTGTTGAAGTCGATGATGACTTGCCATCTCCCGCTCCGAAGGGAGCGCCACTGGTTCCATCCGCCGCCACCACGATGCTTCCCCCTCCTGCTGGGTAAACTCCTTCGCTTGACATCCATTCTGCGACCAATCTTCCTCTCTCATCGAAGAACCTGACCCGCGCTGAAGTATCAGCAGGTAATGACACTGCTAATCGTTCCTTCGCGAACGTAACGTCAATGCTCAGAGATACTCCGATGACAAGAGCGATCCTCGCGTTGGCCACCTGCCCAGGTTGAGCATAGACTGAGACAGGAATCGCCTGAAAATAGCCGTACGTCCAAGCTCTCAAATCGTACTGCCCCGGATAGAACGCCGTGGGTAGATACCTGAATGAGGGGTTGAAGCCTGTGGTAAAGGGGGCCAGCACAAAGTCAGTGAAACCTCCAACGTTCTGGTATTCTCCCTCCTCGCCGAAGAACGCCCCGCTGGCGCCGTCGCTCGAAGCGAAGTTTTGTCCTCCTCCGTTTGCGGCCGCGAAGCTTGTGGCACTATCTTGAAACAAGTGCGATCCACCCGGCGCCACGTTAGCAATGAACGCGGGCTCTTCTCCCA
>PMBQ01000241.1 GCA_003152955.1 Candidatus Bathyarchaeota archaeon | reverse complement strand
CGTTCATTGAGAGGGAGTTGAATCTTGCTGATCCTTGGTACGCGCATATAGATCTTCGATATGTGCTCTACCGGTTGGGCCACAGAGGAGGACTTAAACAGATTGAGAAGCAGTTTGGTCTCTTGCGAAAAGGTCCTATCGGAGAAGTTGACGGGTGGCTCGCACCTCTCTTGTGGAACGCGTTCAAACATGGAAGAGCTGAGGCACTGGATGCTTTGGTCAGATATAATGCGGAAGATATACTCAACCTTAGAACGCTTATGGAGAAATCCTTCATACTATCCCTAGAGAAGGTGCCTGTCAGGGTACACTTTGATGAGATGCCGAAGAGTGTCATGAAACTTCCAAACTACGATCAGGGCTTTCTCAGAGACTTCCTTAGGAGGTACTCTTCCTGAGTTTCAGAACATACCTCTGGACTGGAAGTGCGATAGATTCACTGCACTCTTTTTCTCGTAGCTAGCCTCAACCTTATTGCTATTTCATCGCTGCTAAATGACTCACGAATTCTCGCCATTGGCCGGGAATGAGTTCGTGTGTTCTGGACTCGGCGAGGCAGAATACGCGGTAGTGTGGTTCAAGAACCTTCTTCAACTCTCGTACGTAACTAATCGAATCATCCCTCTTAGGATTCCAAGTCTGCGTTTGGCCGCCGCAGCACAGCCAGCTGTGACGGTAAGTAACTTCGTAATTCAACTCACCACTTGGCATCGTTCAGATCTTCATGATCCATTCCATTGAGAGAATCTGCTATTCACGCTTGGTTTTGGGTGTTGTTCCATGATGCTCGGGTTATGTATTGGAAGAGTAGGTGGCGCATGATGCTTTGTTGGGTTATTGAGTTGGTTTTGGCGAGTTCTCTGATTTTGTTCTTCATGTCTTTGGGTACCCATATCGGCACTTCTCTGCATCTGTTCGGTTTTTGGATTGTTTCGGGTTTGAATGTTGTGAGGCCTTCGTGTATGGCGGTGTAGACTAGGAGGTTTCTGGTCACGGCGCAACTCTCGGCTACTGCGGAGTCCAGCCGGTTGATCTCTTCCTCGGTCAGTAAAATTCTAAGCCTCGATCTGGATCCCATTCCTATCTACACCCCCATCAGCCACGTGCGTTTCTCATGCCCAACCTCACCCACTCGATGCAACCATCATCAAATTGACCTGGCCCGCCGTGCCCTAGCACACCCGCACTGGAACATTGCATAAGAACCTACACGGGGGAAACGCTCACACAGGGCCCCGAAACTAGCGACCCCGGCCGGCACCTACGTTGCATACTAGCCTTAGTTGTGGACCACAAAACATGGTCCTCCCCCCACCCCCATCCAAACATGCGTACGCGCATGAAGAATTCTAGAATTCTGGATGGTGCGGGGAGTGGGATTCGAACCCACGAAGGCCTGCGCCACGGGATAGCTCACCCGCGCGCGAAGCCTCGCGCAAACCGCGAATCTTGAGTGTAGCGCGCGTGGCCAAAGCGTAGGCATATCAGCATGCCGCACGCATCCGCAGCACGCGACCCGCCCATTTGACCTGGCTCTGGTACCCCCGCACCGCCGATTGTAAAGTTCTATTCGACAAATAAGCTCATCTTCACGAGTTCAACACGTCCCTCTCCAAGCTCAATCCAGTGTGAGAAACCGCCAATTCGGTCTACGACTTTCTTGCCGGTGAATACTCGTGGGCAGATGTAGGTGGGCGCGGAGACAGTATGGGCGGTTTGGGATGGGACACACGTTCGAAACCTATCTCGCCGGTTCGATTATGCTGCTAATCGGTCTACCTCTGATCGTTTTCTAATGGGCGCCTCTGGAGCGGGTTTCTGCCAGCGCTATTCCTGATCGGATTCGGGGGTAGTTTTCTCAGTGATGACCGTGCTAATGGCGCGGGCGCAAGTGCTTCATGAGGTATCTGCGCGGGCAACCTTGGCGTACGGTGTGCTCGCAATCGTGATCGGTGTGCTGTGGGTGACTCTTTCAGTCCAGGCCGCCACAGCGGGATATCTGTTGGAAGTTCTATCGGGTCTTCTTCGGGCTTGTTTTCTTGGCTTACACGAGGGTTAAGCCGACTTTAGCCTAGCTTTGTTCCGCAGTTCTGGCAGAAGCTTGCCCCAATCGGAATTACCGTGTCGCATTTGGGGCACTTTCTAATCGGCACGTTACTGGGTTGAGTTGGGGCTGCGCTGATGTTCTGTCCGCAGTTCGGGCAGAATTTTGAGGTTGAAGGAATGTGTGCTTGGCAGTTTGGGCAGATGATGAGGGCAATCGATGTGCCGGTGTTGGATGGGGTTGTTTGGAAGAGTGGGGGTATCATGACCATCCCTGCTCCGAAGGCTGCTCCGCCACCAGTGGATTTGCCAAGCTCTTTGGCCGCCTCCTTCACTGTCTCCATTCTGATCACTTCGTCCGGAGCTACGCCGCCCGACTTTAACCAGAAGAGGCGGTCCCGGAATTCCGGTGTTGTATCGATTCCCTCGAACTTCAGGTCAACCATTTGAACGCCTAGGCGTTTGAAGTAGTCAACGAGGTTCGCTTTGACCTCGTTCGACGTTTCGTCCAGCTTCGTGAAGACTGTTCGTAGGTCGTATTTTGAGAGGGTGCCGATCATCTTCTCGTTGATGAATCCCCGTAGGAAGTTGTTTACGTCGGGTGTTGAGTATGCGTTTTGGCCGCCGACGACCTCGTTGACGAACAACGTCGCGTCTTCCACCTTGAACCAGAAGGTTCCGAAGGTCAGTAGTGGTGCGAGTTCAGTGGTTTGGGCTCGGTTTCCAAATTTCCCGGCGAACTGCTTGGTTGAAATGAAGATCACATTGGCTTTGAACGGCGTTCGCTGGAACCCAGCGATCCGAGTCAGCAGGTTTGTCAGGAGGGGTAGGTTGAGTGTTGTGAGTGTGTGTCGGCCGGGGTCGAATGTGTCGTAGGCTTTGCCGTCTCTGAAGAAGACCGCTACCTCATACTCGTGGACTACCAGTTGGGCGCCCCACGTGATATCCTCCACCGGATATCGCCAGACTATATCGTCCGCTCCAGCGGATACCCATTCGATAATCTGCGGCATTTTCCCTACACCTTTACCCCTTCGATGACCGATTTACGTTGATCGAAAGCAAGCTCCAAACTCCCAATCGCCCCATCAAGCTGCAGTTCAGCGTTGCGCGCGTCATCCGGCTTGTTCTCGGCCAGGCTGGTTCGGAGTGAAGTGGTCAGCTCCGACACTTTCCTAGCCAAATCCATCAATTGAGTATCATAGCTGAGCATCCGGTCGAGATCGGGGTCCTCAATGCGGACTGATTCGAAAAATCCCGCGTATCCGTACGAGGCGTGGTTAATTTTCTCCGCGACCCTATCTACCTTAGCGATCAGGCGGTTCATTGGTTCAACTAATTCCGTCAGCCTGTTGTCTGTTAATGCTTGTAGGCAGGTTGTTAGGTCGTCGCGTGATCGTTCCATCACATCGTAGATGTATGTTCTCACTATCCGATCTGCTTCGCGTCTCTGCTCCTTGAGCTTGTAACCTCGAAAGCCCGGCACCGCGAGCATGAGTCGTTCCAAGAGGCGTTCGTTCTCTTGGACTCGTTCCAAGGGCTGTTTCGACGCCAAAGTAAACTGACCCTTAGAGCAGTGTGCTCCTGGGTTTGCTATTAAGGATTTGAAGCGGGCGCAGTGTCGTGGGCGATCAGAACAGTTTGAAGTCTTCTTTTGGTACGTCGCCCTTGATCACATCCCCCGTGGCTCCATCCAATAGGACTTGGTAGGATGAGTTCTTGTAGCTGTATGTGATGAACCAGACAGGAGAGTGAAGATAGTATGTTCCCTCGACGTCAAGAGTCGTCTTGATATCCACGATTCTGTCCACCCTCTCCTTAGCCAAATATTCATGCAGGTTCTCGATTTCATCTTTAGCCTGCTGGATTGCGTCGTTGGCTTCTATCTCGCTGTTCAGAACCTTTGCGTTCTTTTCGATCTTGGTGGCTTCGAACGGTATCTTACCTGTCAGCGAGATGTGATATGCCCTGGTCGGGAAGTCGCTTTTTAGGCGCGCCAAGACTAGCCAATCGTAGTGATTCGCTATCTCGCCGTCCCTCTCGATGGCTGGAGCTATGCGTTCAAAGATGCCCTTGTACTGCGATGAGGCTTGCCCGCTCACAACCCAGAAGGGGAGGTATACGATGCTTTGCTCTTGCAGGGAGGATTTCTTCGCGAAGTCCTTTGGTGCCATGAAACTTTTTCCCATCCAGTTGCGGACTTTTGCAATAACTTGGTCCGCCTGAATTGTGTTGATTATGAGTGAGTGCTCGAATTCGAAAGCTTTGCCTGTTTCTATTACACTGGTGAAGCCGCAGTAGTTGCAGGTGACCAGAATTTCGCCTGGTTGGATTGATAATGGTGCTCCGCAATGTGAGCAGTCAATTTGGCTTGCAATTTCGACCAAAGCGATTCGCCGCTGCACTCTAACAGGTATGCTTTAATCGTACGCGTTTAAAGCCGTAACAATTCTCGGAGTTGGCGTCTCGTTGGCTAGTCTGAGTCAACTGAAGGGCACGATGCTGATCACGATCTTCATAACTCTCATGATCTTCGTAGGCTTCATTGTTGTTGTCTCATTCTTCTTCAGCTACGCCACGGATATGTCGCTTTCACCCGGGACTACGTTGATCGGCGCTTTCGTTCTCGCTCTCTTCTTCATGCTTATTCAGTTCTTGATCAGTCCCTACATCGTTAGGGCTACTACTCATCTGCGGTATCTTCAGCCAGGCGAGAATCCTTGGTTGGAGGGAGCCGTGGCCAGATTGGCCAAGGCGGCTGGGGTCAAGCAACCCCGCATAGCTATCGCTCCCGATCAGACCCCCAACGCTTTCGTCTTCGGAAATTCAACGAACAACATGACGTTGGCTGTGAACGAAGGGCTGCTTGGACAACTGAACGAGAATGAGGTGGAAGGCGTGATCGGCCATGAGTTGGGTCACGTTCGTCACAAGGATTCCATCGTGATGACGTTCCTGTCCGCGATTCCGTTGATCGCCTACGTGATAGTTCAGATTGCATTCCGAGGCGGTATCTACATGGGAGGAAGCGGGGGTGGCGGCAGGAACGATCGGAGAGGCAACGGAGCGCTTCTAATCATCGCTGCGGGAGTGATCGCGCTAATCGTCTACTTCGTCTCGCAGCTACTGGTTCTACGCTTAAGCAGGTTGCG
>PMBQ01000442.1 GCA_003152955.1 Candidatus Bathyarchaeota archaeon | reverse complement strand
AGTCTACCAATAATCTCCGAGTCTATTCGTTCTGAGCCGAGTTTGTTCAACACTCTGCTTGTCTTCTTGGGGTTGCAGGAAATTACGAGACTCCCCTCACTCAGGGAGCTTAATGGATCGATTTGGAATAGTCCACAGACCTCCTGAGTCTCCTGAGAGATCTGAATCGAGTCCAGATCCAATTCCACCCCGAGTCTAGAGGCTGTCGCAAGCTCCAAGACTGCCGCCATTACACCGCCCTCGGTCGCATCGTGCATTGCCGTCACGCCTTCTCCATGAACTCCAATCGATGAGGCGGTTAGAGCATCGTTCACTGTTGTGACTTTCCTTAGACTTTGGCGGGCCTTTTCAAACAGACTGGAGCCTATTGCGTGTTTGACGGTTTTCGGAAAAGCCGTTGCAAGGACTGCTGTCGTTTCGATTGCGGCACCCTTGGTTAGAATGATATCGTCGCCCGGTAGTGCCATAGCAGAGGTAAGGTACGCCTTCTCGGAGCCCATGGCACACAAGACACCTCCGCCTATTACGGAGTAGTTGCATCCGGGGTAGCGACCAGTGTGCCCTCCGACAATTGCAATTCCCAGCCTGAGGCATTCTTTGTGAAAACCTCTCCAATACGATTCGAATGTATTATCCGTCATTTGCGGCGGCAGGTTGAAGTCAAAGATACCGAACTGGGGAGCGAAACCGCTGGTGGCCAAGTCTGAGGCAATTAAGTTCACCGAAAGCCAAGCGGAGACTGCGGGTTGCAGATTAGGTATGAAAGAGACTGGGTCAGTGGTTGCCACTAGGACTTTCCCGGGAGCGATCCTCAGTACAGAGTTGTCAACTCCGAACCTTGGCCCGACAAGGATGTCTTTGCGCTTCGCTCCGAGTTGTCGAAAAACCACTTTCCCGAGATACTCTCGAGAAGGTTTGCCAAAGACACCCTGTTCTTGCATAGGCCTCATTGCCTCGACATATCGTTGGTTGAGGAGGTTCGACCGCACGGTCATGCGCAGCCTGTGAACCTCCTCCCTTCCAACTATTTGTATAGGTTGATCAGATTCCGCTTGACGAGCACCAGTACGAGCGTTAGACTGATGATGAGTTCTGGAATCAGATATGTTCCATTGTAGATCGCAGAGTACAGGTAGGCATTGGCCCCGATGTTCAATCCCAAGTAGACCTGCGGAGCGTAGATGGCGAAGAATATTACGCCTGACACAAAGTGAGCGATAAACCGACCAGCGATGCCTACGCTTACGCCAATCGAAGAACGGTTCTTGAACAATCCGGCTAGGCCGAGCGCTCCAAATGCTAACGGGTAGTCAAGCAGAATCTGTGCGGGGTGGACTATGAACGGCGCCACGACCAGTTGAACTATTCCGTNNAGACCAGAAAATTGGGACCATGCTGCCCGCAGTCACCGAGCCGCCCTCTGCCCAGATTGAGAACTTGAAGAAACTAAGTACGGTGCCCAGAGCGATTGCGACTGCCATTTCAGCAAGTATTTTTGTCTCGGACCCGCTAGGTCTTAATGTCCGCTTTTCCATCGAGCATATTCACCTCCGTTTTCTTGATTGAAGGTGACCGAGGCCGAAAACGTCACAATCTCGATGTGCAGAATTCGAAACGTTTGATTTGCTATTGTTCACTTGGACACTCCCTACGCCGGCATTACCCGGGTCAGGTTCTCGGGGTCGACGGTGATTCAGCCGTCCTCTCAGCCGGGCTCTCCCAGCTCCCCCAGTACCTTCAGAAAGGAGCGTGCGGAAATGCACGATTTAGCTTTAACGGCGCCTGCCGTGGGTATCCATGAGCATTACAATCTTCGCCAAGGCAGCTCAAGCCAACGAAACTCTTCATAATACATCAAATTCCCAGGAATTCAACCAAAATCGTATTTAATGTGCATCAAACCGATAAGACCTAGCTTCGGGCAAGATCATTCATGTCAAGCAAATCGAAGACAGCCAAAAAAAAGCGTGGAAAGGGCGCCAGCAGCTGGGAAATAATCGCTGGGTTGGTGATTGTTGTCCTTGCAATCTGGGGAGTGTACTCGTTCACTCAACCTTCTCCTCAAACTACAACTACCACAGGGCGGACGACAACTGGCTCAAGCGCCCCAGATTTCACCCTACCGATAGTTGGCTCTAACGGTTTGACTGGCCAGAAGGTTTCCCTTTCATCGTTCCGAGGAAAAGTGGTATTGCTGGAATTTATGGAACCATGGTGCTCTCACTGTCAGAGCATGGCTCCTGTCTTGGATAGCCTCTATCAGCAATACGGACCACAGAACGTCACCTTCCTATCAGTCGCTGGACCATGGAACGGCGCCAGCGCAAGCGACGCGGCAGGGTTCATTCACGATTACCATCCTAGCTGGACCTTTGTATACGATTCTTCCGGCACGACATTCGACGCGTTCGGCGTCACTGCGACTCCGACTTTCTTCATAATCGACAAGGACGGCAGAATCGCAGTTACGTATCCAGGCGAAGTCCCCGCTTCG
Organism: Candidatus Bathyarchaeota archaeon; assembly: GCA_003152955.1. Next base: position 6,510 of record PMBQ01000442.1, on the reverse strand, counting down.
ACCATAGCTGCAGACCTGAAACGCATCAACACCTAGCCCAATAGCCCACCCCAAACTGGACTTACACTTGACTCCTGTTCTTGAAGCGCCAGCCTTGAGATGCGCGGTAGGCCGCTCAATCGTGATAGGTTAAGCGGCCGTTAATGATTTTCGTGCACTGTGAGTACTCGTGCACTTGTGCTTTCTTTTCGTCAAAGATGTGGGTAACCTGAACATCCAATGATTTCAAAAAGTCGGCTACCATAGAGCGATGACACCTCCAGTACAAAGCCTCCGCACACATTATCGCAACTGTACTTCCGGCGCTCAATTGAATCAATTCATCTATGCCTTGTCTGAAAGTCGCAGTCTCCATGTAGTCTGCGTAGTTCCTGAATGACTGGTTCTTCCAGCATTTGTTCTTGGAATCCTCTCCTAATCCTTTCCTTCTGCCGCCGAGCTTTGGCAGCCACAAATATCGAATTCCGTGTTTGGAGAGTTCCTGCTTTATTGCGTCTGAGCTGAATTGGGGATTCCTGTGAGACCTAGGATAACTTCGAATATCGGCCACCATTTCTACTCTGTATGCGGCGAGAACTGCGATTAGTCGCTCGATCGTTCTCGTTGAATGTCCTATGGTGAATAGCTGCAACGAGGATTTGCCGGACATCTGCGTGATAGATAACTACATTACTTCTACGTCGTGTGCGTGGCTCTCTTTGAGTCCAGCGGGGGAAATTCTGATGAAGTCGCCCTTTCCGCGCATTTGAGTGATGGTGGTTGCACCCGAGTAGCTCATTCCTGATCTCAGACCTCCGGCTAGTTGGCCGATAACTTCCGATGCGCTGCCTTTGTACTCCACGAATGCTTCAACTCCCTCAGGAACATAGTCGATGAGACCTATTGCATTGTCCTCTTCGTTCTGTTCAGACTCTTGAGCGGATCGATCGTATGAAGCTGCAACCGAGGCCATTCCTCTAACTAGTTTGTACTTACGCCCCTCTCTCATCACGGTGATCCCCGGGCTTTCTTCAGTTCCTGCGAAAAGGCTTCCAACCATGACTGTTGAGGCGCCGGCCGCGACGGCTTTTGTGATATCTCCGGAGGTGCGTATTCCCCCGTCGGCAATGATTGGGACACCAGTCGGGTCGGCAACTTTTGTGCATTCGATAATTGCGGTTAGCTGAGGGACTCCAGCCCCGGTGACAATTCTCGTTATGCAGATCGCGCCCGACCCGATTCCTACCTTAACAGCATCAGCGCCGGCGTCAATGAGATCCTGCGTTCCCTCCTTAGTCGCCACGTTTCCAGCGATCAGCTCTGCCTGAGGATACTCCTTCTTGATGGAACGGATCGCTTCGAGGGTAATTTCTGAATGTGCGTGTGCGACATCAATAACAAGCACGTCCACTCCTGCTTCGTGTAGCGCCTTCGCCCTCTCCATGAAGCCGGGCTTGACACCGATAGCTGCTCCGACCATGAGTCGTCCCTTCGCATCTTTCGAGGCGTTTGGATGCTGCTCGAGGCTGAGTATGTCTTTGCTAGTAATGAGACCTCGGAGCTTTCCATGACTGTCGATCAGAGGTAACTTCTCCACTTTGCGTTTGTGAAGTATTTTCTCTGCTTCTTGGAGACTCGTCTCTGGCGGAGCAGTAACCATGTCTTTGACTCGGGTCATCATTTCAAGAATTTTCTTTTCCGAATCATGCTCGAAAAGTATGTCACGGGCGGTTAGGATACCTTGCAGTTCCCCATCGTCACCCAGTATTAGAAGACTGGATACACCATATTGAGTCATCAAGCGCTTGGCGTCTTTTAGCTTCTGGTCGCCCCTTATGGTGTATGGTTGCTCGATTTGGATGCTCTCCGAACGTTTTACTTTGAGAACCTCTTCGACTTGCTGCTCTATAGTCATGAAGCGATGAATGATCCCGATTCCGCCGGCTCGCGCGATCGTAATCGCTAAGGCATGCTCTGTCACAGTGTCCATGGGGGCGCTGACGATGGGCAATTTCAACTCTAAGTTTCGGGAGAGCCGAGTTGTAGTATCGACATCCCGTCGGGAGCGTACTGCAGATTTCTTGGGTCTGAGTAATACGTCGTCGAAGGTCAACCCTTCCACAATATCAGACGGGGCCATAATCGTTTACACAACCCATTCTATTAGAGAAATTTCTGGAACGACTCGTGTTAAGGTCCTAGCTGTTTGATGAAATTTTCAATTCATCGAGCGGCAATAGTGTGCCACAGCCTTTACAGCCGATTTAAACGTTGATAGCTTCGTCCCATTTTCACGTCTAGTTCATCGCCGGTTTTGACGCTTTATGACAGGAGTCTTGAGGCTCCCATTGAATGATTCTCGCCAATTGAAGTGGTTCTTCTAGTTAGCGGCATAGCCCAATTTCACCTCTAAAAGTGGTGACTCCTCAATCCTTTCTAACTTACGGGCGATCTTTTCGTGTGATTCCGAGGGTCGAGTTTTTCTTTTCGTCCAACCCAATCCAAACATTGTACTCAAGATCGTACAAGGCGTTGTTGGGGAATTCACAGTAGTCGATTTGCACGGGGATTCACCCTATCACGATTAGTCGGGAACCACATTATTCCGTTCATGGAATCAGCAATATCAGTCAATTTAAGTAAGCGCGTTTACGAGCTTCAAAGACTTCGTGACGAGTTGATCCTGAGTGACCGGTGCAGTCGAAACGGAAGCCTTGAGGAAGGAGTATGGTGAATTAGTTGCTGTTGACCATCTGGATCTGAGGATTGAGGAAGGGGAGATTTTCGGTCTGCTCGGGCCCAACGGTGCTGGGAAGACCACCACACTTTCCATGTTGGCGACTCTTGTGAAGCCCACATCTGGTACCGCTCGAGTGAACGGGTACGACATTATCAAGCAGTCAGATCAAGTCAGACATTCGATTGGCATTGTCTTCCAAGATCCCAGCAGCGATGATATTCTGACCGGTTGGGAGAACCTCTATTTGCATGCCCTGATGTTCGGGGTTCCTAAAGACGAGCGCAAGAAGAGGATCCAATACGTTCTAGGACTTGTTGACCTCCAGGACAGAGCCAACGACATCGTGAAGAAGTATTCTGGTGGAATGCGAAGACGCCTTGAACTGGCACGCGGTCTCCTTCATAATCCTCGAATTCTATTCCTTGACGAACCAACCCTTGGCCTTGATCCTCAAACTCGCGAACACATTTGGGCTTATATTGAGAACTTAGTCAAATCAGAAAGTGTAACCGTGATTATCACTACACACTACATGGATGAGGCGGATAGACTCTGTAACAGAGTTGCCATCATTGACCATGGCAAAGTTGTCGCGCTTGACAAGCCGTCGGCGCTCAAGACCAAGGTGGGAGGAGAGATCATCAAACTCCGCGTTCGATCACCCAAACTCGAATCAGTGAAAAGCTTGGACTACGTGCTTTCTGCAGACCAATCTGGTAGCACACTGCTCCTGACGGTGAAAGATGCCAGCGCTCACTTGCAAGAGATACTGGGCATGATCGGGAACGTAGAATCTGTGGAAGTACGTTCGCCCACCCTGAATGATGTCTTTCTCTATTACACGGGGCAGGAGATAAGGGAGGAATCTGGCGAGGGCGGAGTGTTTGAACGCATCGCGCGAGCCAGGAGTGGACACTAATGGGGGAACTTGAAGGATTCTACGCCCTGTGGTACCGAGAGATCAAGGTATTCACACGGGAGAAATCACGCATCGTGTCGTCCCTAATCACACCGCTACTATGGCTCACTGTGTTCGGCGGAGGCCTGGGCTCTGCTGTCTCCTTGGGTGGAGTAAACTACCAGGTCTTCATATTCCCCGGCATTCTAACAATGACGATCTTGTTCTCATCCATTTTCTTTGGACTGTACATAGTCTGGGACAAGAAGATTGACTTCTTCAAAGAGGTCTTGGTTGCCCCGCTGTCACGTACAACAATTTTCGCTGGAAAAATGGTTGGGGGAAGCATAGACGCGCTCTTGCAAGGAGGAGCAATGCTCTTGCTGGGGCCTGTGTTTGGGATAAGATACACTCTTCTTAGTTTCGCACTTTCTTTTCTTTTCATGTTCGTTCTAGCCTCTGCGCTTGTGAGCCTGGGGCTGATTCTCGGAGGCAATATGGAGAGCGTGGAAGGCTTTCAGCTGATCAGCAGCTTCCTGATCTTCCCAATGTTCTTCTTCAGCGGCGCCCTATTCCCCATCAACAATCTCCCCAACTACCTCATGCTCATCACAGTTCTCGATCCTGTAACATATGCGGTGGACGGCATGCGCGGACTTATCCTTGGCTCATCTCAACTCCCAATTGCACTTGACCTAGGAATTCTCGTGGCATTTGCCGCGGTCATGATGGGAATCGGCACTTGGACATTCAAACGTCTCAAGTAGCGAATGCCAGTTACAGTTGCCGGGCTATTCTTCCACAATCTACGACAAGTGAGCTCTTGCTATTGTGCCGACTTGAGATCAATGTTAGACTTGTCAATTTCAGTTCCGATGATGAACAACTCAATCCAATTTTTCCTTGCCAAGTGACTCGGACCTCAGGAATAAGTAGTCTTAATATGCCTGACACTCTTCTTGTTACTAGGTTAGGTATACGGGCTGAAGCGAACGTCCTTCCGTAACCATTCGCGTTGACGTCTGAGTTTTGTCCCGAAGAACTAGCTGAACTAACTGAATGAGGTGAATTGAATGAGCTTTGAACGTTCCATCAACAAGCCAGTTGAGGAAGGTAAGGAATACGAGCTTGACATCAAAGAGACCAGCCGTCGCGGTGACGGAGTGGCAAGGATCGAAGGCTTCGTAGTCTTTGTTCCACAAACCAAACCTGGCGACCACGTGAAGGTCAAAATAAACTCCGTAGGACCAAGATTCGCAATAGGCGAAGTAGTCCAATAGAGCTAGTGTGGGTTTGACTCCCACTTTCCTTTTTTTCTTAGACCCAGATTACGGGCACTTTATTACGGATGCTGCTATACCTCATAAGAGTTGAAACATCTTACCAGCGCTATGGAGACTACCAGGACCGAAGACACGGAACCCAGATAGGGACCTCATGTATCTGCTCCAACTCGCAAAGAAGCACAAACTAGCAGTAACCATGCTTCATGATTCTATGTTAGCCACGTGGAAACGTGGCAAAGCCCAGTGTGGAGACCTTCTTATCGAACTGCGACAGCGCGGAGAAGGATGCTCAACCTACATGTTCTCTATCAAGGGGCATGCGTTCGCGCAAGCGAACATTCAGAATGACTCCATTAAGAAACTGAACAGACTCCCAGAGGAGTTCGCCCGCTTTCTTGATGCTGAGGAGAAACGCCCCGAGTCACGCAAATTGAACGCGATGTCTGAAAGTGCAATCAGTAGCCTGCGGTTTGGATTGAGCGGTGTATCTTTCAAAGCCCGAGTCGTGAAAAAGTCTGAAGTCAGAGCTGTGACTTCTAAGGATGGGACTCCCCTCCTGGTATGCGACGTAACGCTCTCTGATGGAACAGGTGAGATCCCGCTGGCAGTATGGAACAGCCAAATAAGCACGATTTCACAAGGGGATCTAGTCCAGATTCAAGACGCAAGGGTAAGAACCTTCAGAGGCGAAATCCAGCTCTCGCTGAATAGGAAGACCGGCGTTCTCACGGTACTCGAACCGGCGAACAAGGAACATCACATAGCAGCTTGACCGCCAAGTACCGCGACCTCAATCACAACTCAATTCAAAACGAAACAGACACAAGAGAGATCACGAAATAACGCACGGTCTTCTCGCCACAACATCAGTGGCTTGCAGGGATCCTCCTCTCGGTACATTTCTTCTGGTAACTGCTCAAGAAGGTACATGTATGGAACTTTGGTCCAGCTTCTCCACAATCCTCTGAAGAAGACTTGACAAATTGGCGCCTGTCTTCGAGCTTATCTCGAGCATCTCTTCCGACTCGAATACTTTGCGTGTTACTTCAAGGACTTTCTTCAAATGATCTTCTGTGGTAATATCGATCTTGTTAATGCAGACCACTACTGGAACTCCGCTGAATTCCTTCTGCATGATCTCATGAGAGGCTAGGTTCTTTCTGATTACGGTTTGAATGTCATCGCTAGCGTCGACGAACAGAAGCACTAGATCTGAATTCGCGAGTTCACTTAACGTGGTGTGAAAGGCGTTTAGAAGCGTTGGGTTCAGGTCTTCGATAAATCCGATTGAGTCAATCATGATGAACGGATGTTCTGATTTCATGGTGGAAGGAGTACGTATCTCACGGGCAAAGGTCGATAGAGTCGTGAATGGGCCCAAGCCGGTTTCCTTCGATTCCTCTGCAAGCCTGTTGAACAGTGTCGTCTTTCCGCTTTGTGTGTAACCCGTTAGAGCAACGATTCGAAAGCCGACCTTTCCTCGATGCTCGCGGAGATGAGATTGCTTCAGTCTTGCTTCGCGGAGTTGGCCTTCGATCTTACTTATTCGCTTACGTGACATTGCTTCATAGACTTCGTATGGGTATCGTCCGGGGCCTCCTCTTCCC
>PMBQ01000199.1 GCA_003152955.1 Candidatus Bathyarchaeota archaeon | reverse complement strand
GTTGGATCGTCGTCGGAGAATTTATCGACGAGGGTCACAGTGGTCGCTCAATCGAACGTCCAGCTTACAAGTTAATGATGTCCAAGATGGACAAATGGGACGTTCTGGTCGTTCTCAAGATGGACCGTATCCATCGCAATTCTATCAATTTCACGTTCATGATGAATGCCCTCAAAGATGCTGGCAAAGAGTTCAACTCAATGCAGGAGAGCTTCGACACCACAACTGCCATGGGCAGGTTCGTCATGGATATCATCCAGCGCATTGCTCAGCTGGAATCGGAACAGATCGGTGAACGGGTCAAGATTGGAATGACCCAGAAGGCAAAGAAAGGCAAGGGTCTGCTTGGTTTTCCCGCACCCTATGGGTATTCCTGGGACGGGCATAACCTTGTTGCGGCGCAAGATGAGGCCGAGGTGGTTCGGCAAATTTACGATGAATACCTTGGCTGCTGCCCTCTCTCCCGGATAGCAGCCAGGTTAAACTTTTTACAGGTGCCGACGAAGCGTTTGACCAGATGGGAGAAAGGGACAATTTACGCCATTCTCACCAATCCGATCTACACTGGATATTCGGTCTGGGATGAGATACTCCAGAAGGGGAAGCATACCCAGATCATTGATGTGGTAAAGTTCGAACAAGTCCAAGAGCTATTGGCCAGAAGCTCGAGGAAGACCGTCGTTGCCCGACATGCAGTTCCCGTCCTCCCCCAGGCGACCACTGTTTGATGCATATTTTCACTATTCTTTTCTTGTGTTAAGCATCGAATTAAATCTCCCTACAGCTATACACTCTATTAGTCTGGCAAGGATGGGAAACGGGCCATGGTAAACGCCGCGGTATATACTAGAGTTTCTACTGACGACCAGGCCAAGGAAGGTTTCTCTCTGGACGCTCAAAAGGAGCGACTGGCCGCATACTGTGAAGCCCAAGGATGGGATATTGCCGATTATTATATTGATGACGGGCACAGCGGAAGAAATACCAAAAGGCCACAGTACCAAAGGATGATGGCTGAGAGGTATCGGTGGGATCTTATCTTGGTAATGAAGATGGATCGTATCCATCGTAATTCGAAGAACTTCATGACCATGATGGAGGACTTAGAAAAGTGGGGAAAAAAGTTCACCAGCATGACCGAGTCACTGGACACTTCGAATGCGGTCGGCCGTTTCGTTGTTGACATCATCCAACGAATCGCACAGCTGGAGTCAGAACAGATCGGGGAGCGCACCTACATGGGCATGGCCCAGAAGGCGGAGTCAGGGAAAGGGCTGCTGGGATTCAACCCTCCATATGGATATGGCATCAAAGAAGACGATCTGGAGATCATCGAACCGGAAGCTGCCGTGGTAAGGGAAATCTTCGCATCCTATCTGGCCGGCAAGAAAATGAAGGAGATCTCCGAGGATCTGAACCATCGGGATATACGCACCAGGCGGGGTAACGGCTGGACCATTTATTCGATATCCCATCTTCTAAGGAATCCAGCATATGCAGGGTTCAGGCGCTGGGACAAGATACTGGTCAGAACATCGCACCAGGCGATCGTGGATATCGCGACATATAACGATACCCAGAAACTGCTGGCATCCCGGATCCGAGATAAGAAGAAAAGTAAGATCAAACTCCTTGACGGGGACATCCAGTCGTTTGTTAGTCAGTGATCGGTCGACTCATCTATGGGTAACCTATTTATTGTTCAGCTATCGCTATTAACCGCATGGACCCTGAACCTGATCGCTGGACGCTCCCTGACTGGCCGACCACGCTGGCTTGGTGCAAGATGAGGAATTCCCAAGGCATCAGGTGCATCATCGACGTCTTAGGTGAATATACCTCGACCAAAGAAGAAACTGACTACTCCATGGCCGCATACAAGGATTGCATCAAGCAGATCCATCAGAATGATTTGATGGCCTCCATTTCGATAAAGCTCAGCGCACTGGGCGCCATGTTCAATGAAGAGTTGTGCAAGAAGAATGCCCTGGACCTGGCAAGGGAAGCGCTTCGCGAGGGCGTCGGTTTCGAGATTGACATGGAGGGAAAGCAGAGTGTCGACTTGACCATCCATGTCGTCAAAGCATGCGCAATGTCTGGAATACCGGTCACGATGGCGTTGCAAGCATATCTGAAACGTTCATTGGATGATCTGGAATTCCTCCAAGGAGAAAACATCCAGATTCGTCTGGTCAAGGGGGCGTACGTGGGTGATTTTTCAGATGTTCAAAAGATCAATAAGTGCTACCTTTTTTTGTTGCAGCTGCTCTCGGATATGAACCTACCTATTTGTTTGGCGACCCATGATATGGAGATTCTGGATTGGATGAGGACCTCCGGGATAGTCGAAACGAGCAAGACCGAGTTCAGCTTCCTCAAAGGATTGGCCGACAAAACCAAGTTGGAACTTGTGAAGAAAGGTCGCGCTGTTTCTGAGTACGTCCCGTTCGGAAAGGAAAGCGGACCGTACATCGCCCGGCGGATGAAGTATCTTCACGACCTCGAAGAATTGAAAAAGAGTCCCGCACCGTGATAGATAATATCTATCATTGGTGGATGGCGTGTGCAATGCTAACATACTACCGAAAGCGAGAGGATAGTCGATCAGAAGGAATAGTAGAGGTGGACTTCGTTATTGGCAGAAACACCCTAGTTTCCCACCTCGGGCTCCCTTACACGAAACTCCTAGGCTTTTCGTGTGAAAAGCGTGCTTCCCAAGTAGACATTCGGGAGACCGTTGTTCACTATTTTCTGCAGTTCTGGACAATAAACTATCATTGCTTATTGTGCTATTTGCGCTATTCGTGACAATTGAACCATCGATACTGTTGTTGCATAGCGCTCGATATGAATGCAATTTTTCATCAATAAACATTATTTTATACTAACATAGTGATTACATAGTGCTATAGTTTACTATAGCCGGGTTAGCTTATCGAAGGGATGGGACTCTTCGTTCGGCAGAAGAAGGGATTAGGATGGCGGAAGAGGACAAGAAGACAAGCATACAGGTTACGCCTGCGACTCGGGACCGGCTTTACAAGCTGAAGTTCCGGAAGACGTACGATCAGTTCCTCAACGAACTGTCCGATCTCTACGAATCGGCCCAATCGAATACCACTGAACAAAAATGACCCGAACCCCCCCACCTGCCCTCTCACTAAGGGCAGGCACAGGGACTCGTCTCTTTTCAATCAATTGGGT
>PMBQ01000051.1 GCA_003152955.1 Candidatus Bathyarchaeota archaeon | reverse complement strand
GAGAGGGCTGTACCCTAATAACACCGGTTTCACCTCGGAACGTAGCGCAGCCCGGTAGCGCACTTGCTTGGGGTGCAAGGGGTCGCGGGGTCAAATCCCGCCGTTCCGACATGCAGAGAGGCTGGCTGGAGATGGCGAGCCTCTTTTGCTTTCAGGCGCATCGTTGGGGTGTCCCGCTCAAACGGCGAGCGGGATTCTCAAATCGACGTATCAGTTAGCTTCACATCGTTCGCTAACTGATGTCGATTTGGAACAATGGGTCGCGGACAAATCTTCGCTTTTTGAATCCCGACGTTGTTGGTCGGGACCGCCTGCCGACGACCTGTCCACCGAAACGAAGTTTTGTGAGGGGGTCGAATCCGTAGCAGTAGCATCGAACCAAATCAGTAAATGCACCCCGTTTTCAAATGGTTTTACAGTGCAGTGCCTGGCTGAAGCTGGCCGGGCATTTTTGTTTGCATGAGACTTGACTTCGGACCGTTCGTAGGTTATATTTCGTTAGTTGACGAACTGAAGGAGTAACGAAATGAAACGTGACGAAGTAAACGTGTTTAAGGCGTTGGGTGACAAGAACCGCATCCGCATCATCAAGATGCTGGAGAAACGGGACCTATGCGTTTGCGAGGCAAGGGAGGTTCTTGACCTGTCGAATTCCACGGTTTCCAAGCACCTGTCTATCCTCTGCAACGCCGATCTCATTACGGACTTCAAGGATGGAAAGTGGGTGAACTACCGGCTCAATGCCCGTTCAAAGAACCCCTTCATTCGTTCAATACTCAGCTCAATTAAGAATTCGTTGACCGATGATGAGCAGGTAACGAATGACGCCAAGAAGGTTCGCTCAGTTGACAGAAACAAGATTTGTGGCATATGAGAGCCAATGAAAGGGAGAGGATATGCAAATCAAAGTATTGGGTTCGGGCTGTGCAAACTGCAAGACGCTGGAACGGCGAACGCTGGAAGCTGTGCAGGAATTGAACATCCAGGCTTCGGTTGAGAAGGTGGAGGATTATCAGAAGATCGCATCCTACGGAATCATGAGAACGCCGGGATTAGTGATCGATGAAAAGGTCGCCATATCTGGAGTGGTGCCAACTGTAGAGAAGATCAAAGAGCTGCTCCTTTCCCATCAGAGTGCGTGATGAAGGAGATTTTTGCCAAGCACCCGCTAGGAGCGGCAATTGCTCTCTTGCCCGTCTGGATATTCCTCTATCTGATACTTCAGCATATTGCGGATGGCCTCGTCGCCTTGTCTGGTCTCATGCAAGGAGAGCGATTCACCGAAGCGCTCCGGTTCTTCATTTTTGAAGTCCCCAAAGTCCTCCTGCTTCTCACACTGATAGTTTTCATTGTGGGTATTATCCGCAGCTATTTCTCTCCCGAGCGAACACGGAAAATGCTTGGAGGCAAGAAACTCTTTGCCGGCAATGTCCTGGCTAGCTTGCTTGGCGTGGTAACACCCTTCTGTTCTTGCTCGGCAATTCCGCTGTTTCTTGGATTTGTGGAAAGCGGCATTCCTCTTGGAGTTACGTTCTCATTCCTTATCGCAGCTCCGATGATCAACGAAGTCGCCTTGGTTCTGCTCTTTGGCCTGTTCGGATGGCAGACAGCTCTTCTCTATATGTCGACAGGTCTGATCATTGCGATGGTTTCCGGCTACATCATTGGCATCCTGAAACTGGAAAAGCATGTCGAACCGTGGGTATACGAAGTGAAAGCCGGACATTTGGAGATGGGGGAAGATAAAATTCAATTTGCTCAGAGAATTTCTGCCGGTGTGGACGCTGTTCGTGAAATTGTCTCGAAGGTCTGGATATATATTGTCATAGGAATTGCGGTGGGTGCAGGTATACACGGATACGTTCCCGAGAACTTCATGGCGGGGATCATGGGCAAAGGTGCCTGGTGGTCGGTTCCGGTCGCTGTTCTCATAGGTGTTCCGATGTATTCCAATGCAGCGGGAATAATCCCGGTTGTGCAGGCATTGTTAGAGAAGGGAGCTTCACTCGGCACGGTGCTTGCTTTTATGATGAGTGTGATTGGTCTTTCACTTCCTGAAACAATCATTCTGAGGAAAGTTCTGAAGCTGCGACTGATATTCATTTTTGTTGGAATTGTCGCTACCGGCATCATCATTGTTGGTTACATATTCAATGCTGTCTATTAGGAAATTGCGAGGATGCAATCGAAAAAGGTAATTCTGGAATTGCAGTACTTCGATGGATGTCCAAACCATGGAAAAATGAGAGAGCACCTGGCTCGGGCAATTCAAGGGATGGAGAGCGCGGTACAGGTCATTGAAATACCTGGTGTGGATGAGGAGACCGCCACTAAGACACAGTTCAGAGGTTCGCCAACCCTCTTGATCAATGGTGCAGATCTGGAAGAGATGCCTCCTCCCAGTATGCCAACTCTTGCATGCAGATTCTATCCCAATGGAATCCCACAAGCGGAATTCATTCGAGCGAAAATTGAAGCTGAATACGCGAAAGGTTGAACTATGATGTCAGTCAAGATCCTTGGTTCGGGTTGTAGTAAATGCAAAACGCTCGAGCAACGTGTGCGGCAGTTGGCCGAACAGCACAAGTTGCCGATTGAAATAGAGAAGGTGTCTGATTTGCAGGAGATCATGAAGTATGGGATCATGATGACTCCTGGGCTAGTTGTTAATGGCGTAGTAAAAAGCGTTGGCTCCATTCCAAAGGATGAACAGCTACTGGCCTGGATGGAAGGAACGTCCTTATGAGCAGGCTACTCAAATGGGTACTTCTGTTTAGTATTATACTTGGAATGATGGCACCGGCTCAATCGAAGAAGACAACAAAGAATCAGGTCCCTGTCGCCAAGAAAGACACAGTCGCTGTGGCAGCTAAGCCACTTATGACATTTGTAGAACTTGGGTCGGTAACTTGTATTCCGTGCAAGGCCATGCAGCCGATAATGAAGGCAGTTGAAAGCAAATATGGTGCTCAAATCAAAGTGGTGTTCTACGATGTGCGGACGAAAGAAGAGGAGCATTATGGGCAGCAATACAATATTCGATTGATACCTACGCAGGTGTTCCTCGATGCAAAAGGAAAAGAACTCATGCGTCACGAAGGCTTCTTCCCGGAAAAGGAGATTGATGCATTCCTCCGATCGAAGGGTTTGAAACCTAAGACGACCGGGAACAGTTAGGCATGGATTCCTTACTCACCGCTCTGACGGAAGCACTCTATGGGAATTTTGGGCTGGCGCTTCTCGCTTCGGTTGCCTGGGGCATTGCGAGTATTCTGCTCAGTCCTTGCCATCTCTCAAGTATTCCCCTAATCATCGGATATCTTACGTCTACAAAAGAGAAGAAGACTTCAAGAGCCATTCTTCTCTCATTTGTATTCGCCCTCGGCATACTTTTGACAATCGCAATAGTCGGAGCAATAACGGCAGCACTAGGCCGCATGATGGGGGATGTCGGCCTCTACGGCAGATATGCAGTCGCTATCGTGTTCGTTGTTGTGGGGCTCTATTTGATGGATGTTATTCGGCTACCGGATACAGGAGTTCGCCTGCAAACCAGTAAGAGTCGGTCCTTCGTCTGGTCCGCTTTCATCCTTGGTTTGGTATTTGGGATCGCACTCGGTCCGTGCACATTTGCGTTTATGGCGCCCGTGCTCGGAGTGGTTTTCCAGATTTCAAACACGAATGTTGCAGCAGCCGGAGGACTTCTCTTGGCTTTCGGACTCGGACATTGCAGCGTGATCGTCGTTGCGGGTGGGCTGGCTTCACCTGTTCAGACATATCTCGATTGGACGAATAGATCGAATGCTGTGCTGTGGACGAAGCGCGTTGCCGGGGCGCTCGTCATTCTTGGCGGGATCTATACGATTTACACGTCATGACAAAGAAGGAGTAATGTCGATGCCTGGTTCTTGCTGCGGTAAGCCAATCGTGACAATCATCAAGGTCGGTAGTTCAGAAGCGGGCATCCTCGGTTTGGAGGAATCGCTTCATAACGTCTATGTCACCGGAATCACGGATGAAGAGCAGATCAAGAGCGACCTCTTGAACCAGATAAGGAAGTTTGGGAACTATGTGGCCACGAGTTCTGAGAGTGACTACAAGAAGACGCTCTTGAATGAATACCGGCGATATGTCGAGCATATGAAAAATGAGTCCAGTGATCGTCAAGTCAACACCCGTGTAGAGGCGGCTGCCGCGGCTGAACATACACAGAGAAGATGGTTCCGGCTCAAAGGAAGCTGAACATCGAAAAGAAATGGAAATGAATATGAGTCCCAACGGTGGCATCCCGAGAGAAAAAATCCCCTGGTTTCCGACGATCAACAAAGATCTTTGCACCAACTGCAACGTGTGCATAGATTATTGCAGGAACGGCTGCTATGCAATGGACAACGCCGAGACGAAGGTGGTGGCTCCATACAATTATGTTGTTGGGTGCAGCTCCTGCGAATACGAATGTGCTGAACATGCTATCAGCTTTCCCGCTATGGAAGAGTTCATGCTGGCTCTGGGGGAATTGCGCCTGCAATATGAAGCATGAAGGCAGCATCTCAGTCTGCCCACTGTAAACACATTCATGGAGTTTGAATGATTATTTGTAGCAAATCATTTGGCATACAATCTATAAGGAGAATCTATGACGAAGGATCGAGTTCTGTTCGTTTGTGTCCACAACAGTGCCAGGAGTCAGATGGCGGCAGCCTTCTTGAATCAACTGGCCGGAGAAAGGTACGAAGCTGAAAGTGCCGGACTTGAACCTGGTGTCTTGAACCCTCTCGTTGTAGACGCAATGAAATTGATCAATATCGATATCTCCAGGAACAAGACACAGAGTGTCTTTGACGTCTACAAGAGCAACCGTCTTTTTGCATATGTGGTTACTGTATGCGATGAAGCAAGCGGCGAAAGATGCCCGATCTTTCCAGGGGTTACCAAACGCATGCATTGGAGTTTTCCCGATCCTTCGAAATTACAGGGATCTCATGAAGAGAAATTGAAACAAGCTGTGGTCATTCGGGATCAGATCAAGTCTCGAATCGAAGAATGGTTGCGAGAACTGGCTCATCCAACAAAAGAGTAACAGAGGTTTTATGCCCACTCAGTTGAAAAGCTTGTCCTTCCTCGACCGTTTTCTGACGCTCTGGATATTCCTCGCAATGGCTTGCGGTGTTCTTGCCGGCTATGCCTTCCCCGGCATGGTGAATTTCTGGAACTCATTCCAGAGTGGCACGACGAACATACCGATCGCCGTTGGATTGATCCTGATGATGTATCCGCCGCTAGCCAAAGTCAGATATGAAGAACTCGGCGACGTCTTTCGGAACACGAAAGTTCTACTGCTGTCACTTGTCCAGAACTGGTTCATCGGACCGGCGTTCATGTTTATTCTGGCGATTATTTTTCTCCGAGGCTACCCAGAGTACATGGCGGGGCTCATCATTATTGGGCTCGCACGCTGCATCGCAATGGTGATCGTCTGGAACGAGCTGGCAAAAGGAGATACAGAATACGCAGCAGGACTCGTTGCTTTCAACTCGATCTTCCAAGTGTTGTTCTTTTCCGTGTATGCGTACGTGTTCCTGACTGTTTTCCCTTCATGGCTCGGCATCCAGACATTCGCTGTTGATATTACGATTGGGCAGATCGCTAAGAGCGTCTTTGTCTACCTAGGGATCCCATTCATTGCGGGGATCATCACCAGGTTTACGATGCTGCGGCTGAAAGGAAAGGAATGGTATGAGCGACGCTTCATTCCAAAGATATCCCCCATCACGCTGGTCGCCCTCCTCTTCACAATTTTTGTCATGTTCTCTTTGAAGGG
This sequence comes from Candidatus Bathyarchaeota archaeon, assembly GCA_003152955.1. The sequence goes on along the minus strand of PMBQ01000051.1, from coordinate 667 downwards.
TGAATATATCGTGAAAATACCGCTCGACGTTTTACGAGTGGCAATTCCTCTTGTGGTGTATTTTGTTGTGATGTTTTTTATTTCGTTCTATCTGGCCAGGAAATTCGGCGCGGATTATGCAAAATCAGCGACACTGTCATTTACGGCTGCGAGTAATAACTTCGAACTCGCAATCGCAGTTGCTATAGCTGTGTTCGGAATAGGTTCAGGTGTTGCGTTTGCAACAGTTATAGGACCACTCGTGGAAGTGCCTGTGCTCATAAGCCTAGTCAACGTTTCCTTGTGGTTTAGAAAGCGTTACTTCCAACTGGAGACCTGATTGGCTGAAGTAAGATACCACCCAAAAGATCGCAGCCCATCTGTATCGTGTCACTCTGGCTTGCTTCACACTCCATCGTTGCTTAACTTGGCAAGAGCAACGAACGAAATCATTTGCAGCGCCATAAGATAAAATGTCAAATTGTTTCTGACGTGTTGCAGGCTCGGGCGCGGTCGAATGAACGTCAGAAACGTGCCGCTAGCAAAAGAGAATCTGCTAACGATTGCTAACTGGTCGCACGTTTTTTTGAGAAGCTAGCCCCAAAAGTTGCCCGAATCATTTGGAAAAATTGATATTGTGAGTGGGGTGTTTGGTTGGGGTGCAAGGGGTCGCGGGTTCAAATCCCGC
>PMBQ01000445.1 GCA_003152955.1 Candidatus Bathyarchaeota archaeon | reverse complement strand
GACCCAAAGACATGCCCCATAACGGCAGGTCGAGTTTAGATATAGAATACCGGTTGGATAGGGTGCATGTGATACGCGTTCAAAAACTCCAACATTCTTTCCCAGCCTTGAAAGGTACGCGCATTCTTTATGAACACATTGACCCCTACGCACTATCGGAGAGGTCTACTGAGAAGGTATGAGGGAAANNGCGATAGTAGGTATTTTCCAGAATCGACTGCGGCAAAAGCATAATGTCCTAAAGTATCTGTGGTTACATTCACCTTCTCCCAGTAAAGAGAGACCCTAACCCCATTTATCGGGGTGCCTGTTCGCCTATTGGTTACTATCCCTTCCAACACCCCAAATCTTGTGCTTTTGTTAGTCAGAGTGATGCTTGCCTTTGGCGGAAAGTATAGCTTGATGTCTGAGTCCTTGCCGACTTTAGATGTGGCTCCGAATGGTTCTTTCGCGGAAGCATGTTTCTCACTCAAATTTTTAGCTTGCTTGTTGAGGACCTCCCACGAACCTTCTCCACCGGCATCATCGAAGTATCTGCCACTGATTGCATGGTAGTCCCCTAAGATCCTTCCCGTAAGTGTGTGAATGCACATTTGTTCTCTATTCTGTTGGCTGACGTTCATTCCCTTCAACACCAGGTTGCCGTGAACGTCGAATTTGACCAATAAGCGTTCCAAGACGCCTCGTATCATTAACTGTCCCCAAAGCCGTTCGCTCATGACATTGCTCGGGTCGGGTGGTGCAGGCATGAAGGTCAAAGTGATTGGATCTGACCCGAGGTTTCCAACCCACTCATCGTTAAGGAGTGCATTTTCGACATTGGTAAAAGGCGCGTTGTTTTTCGCTAGGAATGCGTTATACTTGGCAGGGATTTTGGGGAACAACTGCACAGTAATTGGGCGCATGAAGTATACCCCGATTGTAACAATCACTGCTGCAATCATCGATGGAACTAATGCACCCAATCCTAGACCTTTCAGTCTTAGTGCTGAACTTGGGACGAACTGTGCCACTCCACCGTAGATGAGGCCCCAGGTGACAACACTCATCACCCGATACGACGAATATGCATTGTCGGGGAGCACTGAGTCAAGGACAATTAAAGTGGTAGGAATCAACACCAAGCTCGCGCATCCCACTGCCCTACCCGAAATAAAGCCCGACCATGGCACCAAGAAGAGGGCGATCACTAGAGCAGACATGAACATGACAAACCAATTCATGCCGACAGCTCCCAATAACATTGCCCATGCTGTAAGCCTGGCTCTGTTCGGCAGAGTTAGAGCTGCTCCTGATTGGCTGGCAGAACCATTCGTTGTCGAGCTTTGATCGCCAGGGCTTAAATGCTTCGCGTAGTGACTTGGGACGGTCCGGCCGGATTGACCGCCCGCTATAACTTTGCTCGCTTCAAGTGCTAGTCGACTCCGGTATTTGTGATCGCTCTCGAACAAACCTTGCTTCGGTGCCGATCCAGTACCGCTGCTAACAGTGTATTCGTTGGCCTCCCTTCGGATTCGGACATCGTATTGTTCGTCGCTCTCGAGCCACTCTTGGGAAGGTGACGAGCCGGTGGAATCTTCAATTGAATGTTCATTCGCTTCTCGAGCGATTCGGTCTCGATAATGCTCTTCGTTTTCGAACCATCCTTGCGATGGCTCCTCCCCGGTCGAATCGGCGACTCGTCGTTCATTAGCTTCTTGGGAGATTCTCTCACGATAATGCTCGTCGCTTTCAAGCCAACCCTGTGCTGGAGAAGAGCCCGTGGATTCCCCAATCGTCCTCTCGTCAGCCTCTCGTGCGATTCTGTTTTGATAATCATTATCACTTTCAAACCATCCTTGATTATCGCTCATGGCTTTTCCTCTGGGCGACTTTAACGACTTCTTGCTTGGCGCTATCTGATTTTAGTAGATTAGTTTCCGTGTGTATTTAGCGTACCCTCACTCGTTATCGTATCGCAGATATTCCCTTTGAACAAAATCTGATCTACACTGTCAAGGCCACGATATTCCTCAAGGAGGGCCGCGAGTATTCCTCACCTGTTTGCAGGAAATATTCTGTGCTACCCGGCGCTCCTTGGCGGGATAGGGGAGGGCCGTTGGCAAGGCAAATCACTCGTTGGATACTAAGCATTCGGTAGTCCGCGGACTACGCCGTTGCGATTCACGGTTAGAATGGCAAGCCCAAGGGCTTTGACCAACGGTGCTGATCGCCACCGTTCTGCAAGCTCTTCAAATTTAGGCGAGCTTGGAACAGCTACTGCAAGAAGGTCGTCGACGTTCGCCTCGGCGATTGTGAGAATCTGTCCAAGCGCTTCGTGAAGCAAGACGTACTCAGGATTACTTCTGCTACGAACTAGGGGACCTTTCTTACACTCGACTCGCAGCTGTTTCCCTGTCGTCAGTCTAGCAACGACATCACCTGTGCCAGATTCGGAGTCTATCACAATCTCTCCGCTGAGCCTCGGATTGTTGTACCGACCCTGGAAGGCTCCCCATTGGCTGACGACACTCCAACCGTGCGCTTGAAGGAACTCACCAATTGGAAAGTGAATTGTGTTAATGGTTCGAATATTTGCTCCGTCTATGGATACTCTCACAGCCGAGGAGGTTAAGCGGTTTTCGATTAGAAAGAAGGCTAGTCCCATAGTGACCTCCGCTTCCGGCATCTTTTCACCCGGCTCAGCCATGATCTTCCTTTAAAACCAACTGTGACTCAAAGTTCGCGGTGGCAACGCCGTGCTGCTCCTGCGGGATGAGGGAGCGTCGTGATTTGTGGTGTTAGTTGCAGATGATGCCTTTCAATCTGACCAACCAAGACAATTCTGATTGTTGAACCTTAGTCAAAATCCAATTCAAATAGCAACTTAAGGAATCTCTTGATAGTCATTCCATAATTCTCAATATCACTATCTACAACATCCGCAGTCGCTCTCTCATGTATAAGCTTGTTCCTCATGCCATAGTAATGCTTAGCTTTGGCGACGAGTTCGGTTTCCATTTTTACCTGAGTAGAGACCAGCTTGATGACATTATCTCGGTTGTCAAACAGTTGTTTCAAATTGATATTTGGGAACAATGTCGGATTGTGTACGACAAATTCCTTTAATGCTATCTCAAAATTACTATCGAGAAGCAAAAGGGCTATTCTATTCTTTGTTTCGAGGTGTTGTCTTTCTATAATGTCGACGGCGGCCATTGCCTCGACGATGCCAAGTGTCCATGGTTGTTTTTCTATTCGCTTACGGTTTCTGGCCTTCATTATTTCTGCATGGGATTTGTTCACTCGAGGAACTGGCGGGAGTACCAATTTGCCGCGAGCCTTGATCTCCATGTTGTCAATGGTAATGATCTTCCCAGCAGGGAATCGAAAAACTCGATTATCCCAGTCTTTCTTAAGAGCACGGGACAACTTGCTGAACTGTGTCACCAGCTGTATGATGATAGGCCGAATCTGTAAGAAACTGGCGTGGTCAGTATTGATATCTGCTTTGTTGCTTGTCCACGGCATGAGTTTGGCGGCGCCTTTCAGTTCGACGATTACACGACAAAGCGAAGCATCGGGATGCGGAACACCCGCTTCCGCGCTGACATAGTAGCCCACTTGTCTGGTCTTGAGCTCCTTGACGATCATCCTATCGTTGCAATAGAAATAGACACCGTAGTTTTCAGCCTCTGGCACCCTATTGCGAATGAGCCCCGCTACAATTGTCACGTCCACTGTCCCCTTCTTGTCGGGAGAGATGGAGAATGATGCTCTTTCAGGGGAATATTCCGGCGGATAAGCCCAAATATCGAAGCTAATTCGGGTAACAGGAACCTTGTTAATAACAATGCTACAATTTTGATCAATGAAATGGGAATAAACCCCACCAAGATGATTTCTGAGAACTTCCACATCCCCCTCTGAGATGGTTCTCCGAAGGGCCCCCAACTCAATCCATGTTGTTCCGGGTTCGA
>PMBQ01000167.1 GCA_003152955.1 Candidatus Bathyarchaeota archaeon | reverse complement strand
ACATCCGCGCCGGCTTCGACGGCAACATTCGCGACTACCTCGACGAACACGTCATTGCGCATGCCTTTCATCACAACGCTTTTATAATCATCAGTAATGGACACCGCGCGCGGTACGGATCAATCACGAGCCAATGGGAACATTTTGGTCAGTGGAAACGGCTTGATGAGCAGGACAAAGGCAACGTGGACGCGGAAGTGCTGCTCAATGGCATGCTCTCTCACTCAACCCTGCTCGATTTTGTAGAAAACTTCATCCTCTTTGATCAGAGCAAACCAGGTGCAACGCGCAAAATTTTGGCCCGCAATCACCAGGTTTTGGGAGTAAACAACGTAGTCGCGTCGGCCCTTCGTCAGGAAGAACTGAAGCGGGTTTATCCACTGGAGAAACGGGCAGTCTACCGAACCATCGAACGGGACAAGATTCGTCTGGCCGCAGACGGCCTGACGGAAAGAAGTCCACTTTACGGGCTGGCAGCCGCAGCGGCACGCCAGGAGGCGGAATCTCTTCGTTTGCTCGAATTGGCAGAGTCGGCGCATCCGGATCTCGGCAAGCTCGGTGTTTTCTGGCACACGCAGGGTAGCGGAAAGTCCTATTCGATGGCTTTCTTTGCCGAGAAGATTCGCCGACACATCTCGGCGAAATTCACATTTCTCATAATGACTGATCGCAACGACCTTGACGGCCAGATTTACAGGACTTTTGTTGGGTGCGGCGTTGCAGATGAGCATACTCCGCGTGCCGGCACCGGAGAAGAGCTGAGAAGCCTCTTGAAAGAAAATCACAGGTACGTGTTTAGCCTGATCCACAAATTCAATCAGGATGTGAATCCACACGAGCCATACAGTCCTCGCGACGATATCATAGTTCTCTCTGATGAAGCACATCGTACTCAGGCTGGCAAACTTGCTCGAAACATGAGGCTAGCCCTACCAAACGCATCATTCATCGGATTCACAGGAACTCCCCTCTTCAAGCACGATGAATTGACGAAGCGCATATTCGGAACTTATGTGTCCCGATACGACTTCAAGCGGTCAGAGGAAGACGGGTCGACCGTGAAACTTGTTTATGAGAATCGAGGTGAGAAACTCGGAATAGCTCGTCCCGATCTGAACGACCGGATTGCCGAGACCATTGCCAGAGCCGACCTCGATCCAGACCAAGAAGTCCAATTGGAGAGGCTTCTGGGCCAAGACTATGAGATAATAACTGCTGATGATCGACTCGACAAGATTGCTGCTGATTTCGTTAAGCACATGAGTACGCGGTGGGAGGCAGGCAAAGCAATGCTGGTGTGCATCGACAAAATCACCTGTGCGCGCATGTATCAGCTGATCATCCCCCGTTGGCAGGCAAAGCTGTCCACTGTCCGCACGGCTATCCCTCAGAAAGAAGCAGAACTTGAGGCATGCGCCGTCGAAGCCCGACGAGATGTACTCGCCAAGGACCTTGCCTTTTTGCGTGGCCAGGCAAACTGGATGGCTGAAACTCTGATTCAAATCATCATCAGTGAAGGACAGAATGAGGTCGCGGATTTCAAGAAATGGGACTTCGATATCATCCCTCATCGTGCCTTGATAAAACAGGGTTTCGAGGTGGGCGAGAAACGTGTCGATGTCGAAACTGCCTTCAAAAACCCTGAACATCCGTTCCGAATCGCCATTGTCTGTGCCATGTGGCTCACTGGCTTTGATGTGGAGTGCTTGTCGACACTGTACATAGACAAACCGATGAGAGCGCACACGCTGATGCAGGCCATTGCGCGTGCGAACCGCGTCTATCCGGGAAAGGACTTTGGACTTATTGTTGACTACAACGGAATGCTCAAGAGCTTACGTGAAGCCCTGGCCCAATACGCACTTGGTGATGAGGGAGGTAGCGAGGAGGAAATCGTTGCACCCATTGAAGAGCGGGTATTGGCACTCCTTGCGGCGATTGAGGAAACCGAAAAGCACGTGCGCACTTTGGGATTCGAACCCAACCGGATGCTTGCCGCAAAGGGATTCGAGCGAATACAAGCCATCGCAGACGGTGTGGAGGCGGTTTACACATCTGACGAAGCCAAGCGCCGATTTGAAATCCTTGCGCGGCAGGTTTTTATTCGTTTCAAGGCACTCATCATGGAGCCGGCGGCGTTCTCCTACGCTGAACGTCACGACAACATCGAGGCGATTTACAGGAAGCTCCAAGAACGACGCGACATGGCTGACATCACAGAGCTGCTGAAAGCCTTGCACCGGATTGTGAACGAGGCTATTCGAGCAGCTGTCCCCGGAGATGATCAGAAAGATGAGAAGCCGTTCGACTTGAGTAAGATTGATCTGGAACAACTGCGTGATGAGTTTTCAAAGAAGGTGAAACGGAAGGCCTCAGCAATCCAAGATATCCGGCAGATCGTCGAGGACAAACTGGCGCAGATGCTGGCCAGCAATCCCCAACGAATGGATTACTACCGCCGGTATTCCGAGATAGTCGCTGACTATAATCGGGAGAAAGATCGTGTAACCATTGAAGACACATTCGCGAAGCTCGCGGCATTGGCTCAGGCCCTTGACGCCGAGCAGCGTCGTGCTGCCGAAGAGGGCTTGACTGAGGATGAGCTTGCTCTCTTCGACCTGTTGAGGAAGGAGAGTTTATCAAAGGCGGAGCGGGAACGAGTAAAGGTGGCGAGCAAGAGCTTGCTTGATTCTCTGAAGAGACTTGTCACCCCGCTTGAACGATGGACAGAAAAGGAACAAACGCAAGCGGAGGTCGAGGTATTCATCCTTGACAACGTATTCCAACTTCTCCCGACTCCACCGTTCTCTGTGAATGAAAAGCAGGTAGTCGCCCATCGGGTGTATCAGCATATCTGGCAGCAAAGTGCAAATCGGCTATTCCCAGTGGGGGCGGCGGCGTGAAGAGAATTAAAAGTTGGGGGATCGCCTGGACTCATAGGTCTGGCAACAAGGATCTTCAGCGAATCGAGTGCCTAACCAAAAGTAGTTCAACGTAGGAAGCGTGACCGATGCATAACGATCTTTTCCAGCAATTCAAGAAAGAGATAGCGAGTTGTGTTCATACCCGGTAGAGTGTACCTTCGATCAGAGATCCACAAGACGGTCGGTGGGCAGGAACAGGGCGGAATCAGCACGCCAGCTGATCATGACGTCATACAGATCTTTGTTGGTCGCACCGGAAGAAGACACGGCTATGCTTATCAGTGGACGCCGGAACGAGAACTTCTTTACACGGGGGAAGGTAAATATGGCGACATGGAATTTGCAAGAGGGAATTCGGCTGTCAAGGACCACGTAGCCGATGGGAAAGACCTTCTGCTATTTGAAGTCGGCAAAGATAGTTTTGTCCGCTTCATAGGCCCGATGGTCTGTATCGGGCATCAATTCGGCGAGAGACCTGACACCGCTGGAAGGAACCGCAGGACCATTGTGTTTCGATTGTGCAAACCACAGCATCTGGCAAATAGAAATCCTCTTGAAATAGATTTTGATTCGTCGTCACCACTTTCCACTTTGCACAAGAAGGCTCTTGAAGAATCTGAAGACCATTCATCGGCAAAGGATCGGTGAACAAGGTACTATGTTCGTAGTGAAGCGATCAAGCTCTACGCTTTGAAACGCACCCGTGGAATTTGTGAGGGCTGTGGACAGCCGCCGTTCAAAACATCAGCAGGCGAACCTTATCTCGAAGTGCATCATATCCGTCGACTGTCAGACGGACGACCCGATCATCCGAATTGGGTTGCTGCTGTTTGTCCAAACTGCCACTGAAAACCTCACTATGCGACCGAGGCTGCACAGTTTAACGAGGATCTGTCGAAAAGAGCAATAGAGAAGGAGAACGGCATCGCCAAAGAGATGAACAATAGGCAGGAGGGATGATGAAAAGCAGGTTTGACTACTCAGGGACACCTCTGTGCGAAAGTTATGTCCACATCAGCCCCTTTTCAATCAAACCATCTCATAGAGAACAACTCGACATTCTTCGCGAGAAAGTGAGGTGGCTGGCGCGTGAGTCATTCAAGACGGAATTTGAAGTCTATTCTCATTATGAGGAAGGCTCACTCAAGTATTGGATCGCCGTCGCAGGTAGTCTGTACACGTCCATTGTTTTTTATGGAGAGTTCAGAAAAGGGATAGACTATGTATACCACGATTCTAAGGTTGTGGCCGAGTGGGTTGGAAATAGTATGAGGAAGGTTCTTGCACCTACGGAATCTCAGAGGTACCGAATAGAGAATCGTACGGGTGCTCTAGGATTACTCAAGAGCGGGATCGATCAAATAGATTCGCTTAAGAACGATCTTGACAATTGCTCACCAACTGAAGTTCAGAATCGGCTTTCAAGAATCATAAAGGTCCTTCAGAGAGCTGTTGTAATGTCACATGATACCAGGGATCAACAGTATATAATACGTGAAACAATAAGATTGCTAAATGATAGTTTCCCTGAGCCACCTTCCGAGCCGGACGCGAAGTTACTTCCCGTTTATGCCTGGCGAAAGAGGCTCGAGTACCTGATAGAAGAAAGAGAAGGGCATTTTTCCCAAAGGATTTCTCGTAGACTGTTCTTGGAATAAGCATTGGGATCGACGCATGAACTGGCTTTGAACTCCAGATGAGCAGCAAGTTGACAATCTCGATGTACACACCTATATTAAGATAGCTCCAATTGACGACAGTCTGTCAACACTTAGACAAAGAGTAGCTGAAAAAGTGGACATTGCGCACTCAGATGCGCAGAAATATCGAACTCGTCCAGACTGAAAATCCTTGTGTCGGCGGTTCGATTCCGTCCTTCTCCAACTGTAATTGATGATCGACAAAAGTGCATTGACAATAGCCAACCAGTGGCAGGTTTTGGCCCCATAAGACACACGCCAATGGCCTCTCGGAAGATTTTATGGTCCCCGTGCGTCGTGTAAGCGGCGAACCAGCGCCGCTTCCCACTACAGTGTTCACCAAGTTCGGCTACGCGGTGGATTTTGAATCCAGCGCGTCTACCAATTCCGCCNNTTCTTTCCGTTCAGCGACAATTATTTCTGCCGCTCGGTTTCCCCTCTGGTGCGAGGGCTTAGCTGTGCTTTCTGCTCTGTTGAAGCTTGAGTCGTTGTGCTCTTGATCTCGTGTTTTGTCAACGGCGTCTGCTCATCCATGTGGACTCCAACAAATCACAAGAAAAACCTCTCCCGTCCGTACTAGACGAAAGAGGTTTCATCCCATCAACACACCCGATCAAGACCTCGTCGGCTCTCCCCACTTGGCACAAGTTAGATGTCCGA
>PMBQ01000342.1:140-5623 GCA_003152955.1 Candidatus Bathyarchaeota archaeon | reverse complement strand
GAAGAGGAAGAGCTGCGTGAGGAAGCTCAGGAAGAAGATCAGCGCGACGTGGAAGATGAGGAAGATCAGAAACGAGAAGGCGCTGACGAGAGCGGTGAGGAAAAGGACGAGGATAGACTGGAGCAGAGTGAGGAAGAGCGTGAACGGGAAGGGACACAGCCGAAGAGCCTAGAGCTAGGGAAGGTCAAGAAACCCAAGAGAAAATCTCCGTGAAAGCAGAATGATGAAGCAGCAGGTTGGGTAGATGGTTGGTGCGCTACCATGTGCGCTATGATTTACTTCGCGATGAGGCGCCCAATTATCGTAAGCATGATGCCCAACACGTACCCCCACGTCGGTGAGACATATCCTTTGAGCAACCCGTTGATTGATATTCCTTGGTACCAAGCGAGGCTCATGGGAATCATGAAACCGAGCAGACCTAATCCAGCACCGAGCATTACCAAGAGCTTTCCTATTCTTGGTACGTGGAAGGTCAACAAGCCACCGATTATGACAGAGATTCCACCGAGAGTGGCTATGAATATCAGCACGAAGATTGTGGCGAGGATCGGGGAAGCGTCAACTGTTGGTTGAATGTACGTCAGGATTTGCTCGAGCAAGGGCTTCATGCCGGTAGTTCCTGCGACCACGAGAAGAGCACCGCCCAAAATGCAGAGGAGACCGGCAGTNNAGCGCCGCCCACAATGCACAGGAGACCGGCAGTTTTGTTCCTCGGAGTCACAACTTCCACTTCTCAATAGCCTGTTTGGTCCGTATCGTTTTGATGCGATATCCATGGCTCTTAGGCTGCTCTTGAGCTAACAGCCTGTGTTTTAACGCTTCAATTGAATACGAGAAAAAACGAAGAGCACCCTCTGTGTTTCTCGAAATCGTCAGACTTGACTGAATTCGCCACAATTGTCTCGACCATGATTCCCTGTTTCATTCAGCAGATCTTAGTCCATTTGTAGTGGCTTGGCGGCCACTTTAGTCGAATCACTAACCGCGCGGTGGCAGTTGGAATCACTTGTTGCGAACCATCGAAATCTTCAACGGCGGGTTCAAATTTGACATTAATTCCTTGCCAATGTGCCCATCGGGTCCCAGAAGGGTAGAGCCACTGGCTCAGTATCAAGAACTTTGGTGAGTTCTGGAGGCAGATACTCTTTCCTCACAACAACCTCGTAGAGATATTCGTCGAACCATTCATCAATCATATACATGTATCCTTGATCCCCTACGGAGGCCCCCCAGCTGTTTTCAACTCGCCATTTCTTAGGGTTGCCCAGTTCATCGAGGTCAACGCCAGTAATCACCATGGCGTGAGTCATCTCGCTATCGCCATAATCCAATCTTGCAGCCTTACCGAGTTTGAACTTTGCACCATAGACTAATTCATAGTCGTAGATGTTTAGGTCCATTGCGCCCAGCTTCGTCTCCAGCATTTTGCCCACGTCACATCCGAACCATACTGCATGATTCCCTTTGATCATGTCCATAGTTGCTTCCTTCAGTGTCTTCAAGTCTACATTGAGATAACGAATATCTTGTCCGCCGATCACGTTACCGAGGTACCTGACAGTGTACAGTTTATTGAAGGGTTTGTCTTTTGTTGGGGCATTGATAAGACTCACGAAATCATCAAGATCTAGTCCTACATATTCGCTATAGAACTCAACTGGGGTAATATTGCCCCTTCTGTGGAAAGTACCTTTCTTATCCAACCACTCCCAGTAAAATGTCTCCGGTGGAACGCCAAGGCTGATGCACAGCATCTTGTAGAATTCTTCCATTAATTCTCCTTTTTTCTCTCTCAGCTCCGTCGTAGAAGCCCCATGCTCGTTCATGTCTCGGATTACTTTTGCATATTCTCTTAGTTTCGTGACAAGTAGAGCATTCATCGGATCAGAATTGTTGCTATTCTCTGTTTCTGGCATGAATGTTTTTGGTATAACTCCATACTTTTTGATGAGATTCACAAACATATTCCATTGGCCGCCATCAGATATTGGATCTGAAAGAAGGGAACTGACTAGCCTGTCATTCAAGGGCTCTTCCTTCGATTCGATGATGTTCTCGAGGAAGTAATTGGCTTTCTCTAATTTGTCCCAAAACATCTGGTATATTTCGGAAAGCTCAAATGTCTTCAGATTTAGTTTTTTCATAGCTTCAAGAGCCAGTGTACTTAGTCCAGAAAATAACCAGCATCTTCCTGATCTTTCTTGATTAGTAGCATCTGGAGATTCGATAAGATCGCTAAAGGTNNCCTCTCTTCTGCTTAAGGCAACTGCGGCTATGCCATTTTCTGTGACGGCATTCAATGCAAGTATGTTCTTTGGGTCATTGTTGAAGGCCCGTGAGAAACGTCTTAGGTCTTCAATACTCAAACGTTTTTCCAAGGGTTTGCCTCTGAACGTGTATTTTCATCTATGGCTAAAATATGTTGCGCGCCGTGGACACCATCAAGCGCAAGCTAGCGGACAACGCGATTCACGAGGCTAAGAGGATCATGACGCTCTATCAAATAATAATGGAATCGTTGAAGTGAAAGGCATACTTCACACTGGCTTAGATTAGCGCGTGGTCCAGCGGTGCTGAAACACAAGACTACAATTTATAGAATTTTTCCAACACTTTAGTACCTGACTGGTGGTACACGGCGAATAGAGCGGACAGGTTTGAAGACTAGAGTGACTTTGAGAAGGCAATTGAATGCCTTTGATACTACAAACCTTGTGATTGGCGCAACTATTGGCGCCGACATATATGTAGCCGCGGCTCTCTGTGCAAAGCTTCTAGGGCCCGCCTCTATTCTAATCTGGTTCATTGGTGGTGTGATGGCGACTGTTGTCGCACTATCGTTCGGATATTGTGCTGCTATCTTCCCGAGAGTTGGAGGACCATATGTGTACGCGAAAGAAGCGGCTGGGCAGTTTAGCGGGTTCATGGTGGGGTGGGCTCTCGTGCTCGCTGAATGGTTCTCTCTAGCCGTCTTCCCTGTAGCTTTTACCCAGTATTTCCTTGCGTTCGTTCCGAACCTAGACTCGGTAGCCCAAGTCCTGCTAAAGGGCGCATTCATGCTGATCATTTTCGTAACTAATGTGATTGGCGTGAGGAAGGCGAGTAAGTTCAATGACTCTTTGACAATCGCTAAAGTGACACCTCTGCTTCTACTCATGTGTTTAGGAAGTGTCTTTCTCGCGTTGCAACCGCAGATGATATTCTCTCGTTTCCAACCTTTTCTTGACGGTAATTTACGGAATGTTGGCCAAGTGCTGGTGATAGTCTTCTGGGCGTATGCAGGTTTTGAGTTGTCCACTCTTCCGGCGGATGAAATTCAAGATCCAAAGAAGACGATTCCGCGAGCATTGATGGTTGGGATGCTCATTGCTGCCTTGATCTACATGGTTACTAACTTTGTAGTGATTGGTGTCGTAGATCAACCTACTCTAGCCTCTTCACAAGCACCATTGGTTGTTGCAGCGGCGAATATCCTCAGTTTTTCGCCTGTTTTGGCATGGATTGGGAGCCTTGTAGTAGGTGTTGGTGCGCTGATTTCGATCATGGGTGCTGATGAGTCTGGGACAATGGGGACGTCACGATTGACTTTTGCCATGTCTATTGACGGGTATCTCCCTCGAGCCTTCAGCAGATTAAGCAAATCATACCAGACGCCTTACATTGGGTTAGCTGTACTATGTTCAACCGCCTTCATCGCGAGCCTCGTCAACACGCTATCTGCCTTAGTGAACAGCTCTGTCTTCCTTTTGTCACTAGCATATCTCGCAACCGGCATCTCAGCTCTCCTTCTGGAGAGAAAGCATCTAAGATCCTCACCCAAGGGGATGTGGACAATACTCATTCCAGCGCTGACCACCATTTTCTCAGTCGTACTGATGACACAGGTGACCAGGCAGCAGGTCTTGATCTCACTCGCACTGCTTGCTGTCGGCGTTCCAGTGTATACGTTCTTCTCCCCGAAGAAAGAGTTGCTTGAACTGAAGGGAGCATTCCTGTCAGAGGAAGCAATCCTCGAAAGAACCTACCATCAAGAGGAGACATTCATGGCATACGTGTTGCAACGCATCAAGTTTCTCATTTACAGAATCAGAGGGATCGAGAAGGCGTGGAACGTTCAAGAAGAACCTGAAATCTGACATCTTAGTCCATTGTGGTAGGTCTATGATGCAAAAGAAAAAGTACGATTAAGCTATTCGCTTAATCGTCACCTAGAGACAACTCAAATCGATGCCTTAGCCTTTTGCCATTTTTCGCGAACCTTTCCTATCCGCTGTTCAGTCTTGCCCTTAATTTGCTGACCCCAGTTCAATGTCATTTTCCCTTGTAGTTCACGAATTCTACCTCTAATCTGCTGGTTTTTNNAGTACACATATGTAAACATTGCTCTGCATTACCCTGGGTATGAATGTTACCTATGTAATCCAGCTCGACGAAATCGAGTACCAGAGCGTAGATGGCAGGCTCATCCATGCGGCGCTCTATTCGTTGTCCTAGGCTTAGGTCAACGGCGCGATTCGAGTCGGAAGCTTGAGAATCTGTTACGCGCTGCAAGAATTGTAAGTGAATATGAGCATTTACACGTGGCCACACGATAGCCTACAGAATTGCGGCGAGGTCCAAACAGTTCAGCCATTCAATAAAGTGGAGCTGGCTCATCGGAAGAGTTGAACCTAATCGGGAATAGAAACCCTTATCGGAGCAGCCTCTGGTTTTACCAACCGAAAGATTTTGTCGGATCAAGCGAACCAAGACATTAGAATCAAGCCGAGTCTTGTGCCGTTTGCTTGGAAAGGCTTTGTCATGATATTGTTGGGTGGCTTAGTTTTAGGTGTGAGCTTTGTTCTTCAGTTTCCATTATCATCCGCTGATTCGCTCCTGCGTTATGCCGCGTTGGCAGTGGTTGGCATAGGCCTCCTGGGCGTGTTGATTGGAGCTGTTCGTAGGAACGCGTTCACGTATCTGATTACTGACACTGATGTTGTTGTAAAGAAACAGTTGCTGCGTCGTAGTGTTCGGCGCATTCCGTTCTCGTCTATTAGTGATGTGCAGGTTTCGCAGAGTATTGTGGGTCGATTGGCGAGGTATGGGGACGTTGTTCCTGTGACGAAGAGTGGCTACGGCTTGGTTCGCGGGACGGAGCCTGGTGAAAACATAGTCGCAGAAATGGCCGACGTCCCGAACCCGGACAAGGTAGCTGATTTGATCATGGCCAGATTACGCGCCAGCAAAGTAACTTAGCACCCGCGAACTTTCGATTATTGGCGACGGGAAAAGCGTACGTGTCACATTCGGAACATGATATGTCTGGATCAGATATGATCTTATGTTTGTTTTCGAAAAAGTGTGTCACAGACGATCTCTTATGGTCGTATGAAGTTAACCCGAGCGGACGTACACATGGATCATGTTTTCTTGGAATTTGGTTGTTGTTCGTTGAGATTCCAGTGGGAGCATCGGGGCACTAGGTTCTTGGGTCTGCC
>PMBQ01000342.1:0-125 GCA_003152955.1 Candidatus Bathyarchaeota archaeon | reverse complement strand
AGTCGAATCGAGTATTCTTAGGGCTTGGCTAGTGGAATATTATTGTGAAGAAGCCCTCTCCGAACCTCGCTTCATACCTATGTCATATCTATGGCTCTCATGCTGTTCTTGAGCTAGCAGCGTGT
>PMBQ01000335.1 GCA_003152955.1 Candidatus Bathyarchaeota archaeon | reverse complement strand
ACTAAGAGAGGTAGTGAAGGCGTAGTCGTAATCGGTTTTGCGCTGCTATTTGTTGAGCAGATCGGCTTCATGTTGGCTGCTTGGAATTTCAGAGACGTAGCCACTTTTCTGGGTTATGAAGGAAGAATTCTAGGATTGATCATTTTGAATGCGGTCACACACGCCAGCCTGAAAGCAGGCGACACCTCAAGAGTATTGAAGCGACTTGGACTGGTAGCGCCCGCCCATTAAGTTTGTGTGGTCTTCACAAGAATCAGATGAACGACAGCATGGCTTTCTGGTTCCTTGCAATTCCAGAGCTCGTGTTGCCAGGCTATGCGTGGATTCTCGTCTCAGGCTTGTCCACGCGATTCGACTCCCTAGAGAAGCTATCGCTTTCTTTCATCCTAAGCGTCTCCTTCTCCGCCCTACTAACGGCGGCGCTTTCGTTCTTGACACCGAACTACCTGCTATACTCAAGCACGATCGCTTTGGCAGTGCCGGCGTTTGTTCTGCTCATCTTCTTGCTCAGAGGAGGTTTCCGGCGCCCGTCACTTCGGCTTCAGATGGATTGGGGATCCATTGCGCTTCTTGTTGCCATTTGTGCCTATGTAATTGTCCTTGGTTCGTTGTTCTGGTCTGCTCCCTATTATCCGTCCGCGGATACATCCGACCCCGTTACCCACGCGCGAGTAGTCAATACCATCCTGAATGGCGGTGGAAGGGACGAGATCCTCCATGGTGAAATTAGCCGGGCCGGCATGCATTTTGTCGCCGCCACCCTCGCAGGCCTTCTCCCAATCGACGCATTGCAGTCACTTCGGATTCTTCTTTCCCTAATGGTTCTCAATTCTCTAGTTCTCGCATACTCATCCGCTCAAGTGTTCTTTAATGACAAAAGGATTGCAGGTGTTACGGTTCTGGTAGCCGCTTTCGTATTCCCAGTGGACGCGGTCCACTTCATACGAGTAGGGACATTTGCAAACGTCGCCGGAGATGCCATCATTCTCACCATGTTTCTTCTCTTTTTTTCGTACGTTAAGAGACCGATCCTGCCGCTCGGAATTACACTCGCGTTTCTCGGGGTAGCTGGAACGTTCATGCACTCCGGTTTTCTGCTATTCTTAGCTGCACTCTGGACATCAACCCCTCTTGTCTATTTCAGGTTCCGAAGAACTTTCCGAAATTACATTCAAGGGGTCGCATATTCAACAGCAGGTCTGCTTTTCGTAGGCGGCATATTGGGGTCCGTTTTCGCGAGTAATCTACAGGGGATCTACTCGTCTTACGTTGTTATTGCGCACCCAAGTCTTCTGACCACGGACTTTTTCTTTATCACGCTATTTGGATTCACTTACAATTTTTCGATACTCTTTGGACCGATCGGCATGGCCTCGATTTTTCTGGCCATCGTGTTGGTTGTGAAGAGGCGGCGACATTCCGCCAGACCAATTTTCGCAGCTTTCTGGTTTCTTTTCCTAGTCGTTGTCTCCTTCTTCACATTTCAAGATTGGAGGTTCATCCTCTTCTCATTCCTACCGGCAACATTTCTAGTGGGAGCAATGATTGGTTGGACACCTAGCTTGATCGAACAATCGCGAGATTTCAGTGACCGACTCAAAAGGAACATCGCGCCAATCATTGTGCCGTTGGCTCTGTGCGTTCTCGTTATGTCGGGCGGATTCGTAAGCTCGGGGTTTTTCGGTGTAGTTTCCAGAGCTTATGACCCATCTGAGCGAGTACGTCAACAGGCCGTTTTCGAATCCATGGTTTGGCTGAAGCAAAACGGATGTCCGAGCGGAGTTGCCAGTGTCGGATTGGCGATAGACTATAGGTATTTGCCCGTCTTGACTGGAATCCAGTATGTTGGCGACTTCGATAAGCCAGCAGATGAGCTGCAGCAGAGATCCCAGATCCTGGGGTTTCACTGCTTGGCAGTGGCAATAGGAAATCGAAATTATCGATCGTTCCTGTTGGCCAACGAATTTCACGAGGAATATCGAAATGACATCGTGGCACTGTTCACGATGGCCTAGGGCAGGCATCACACTTTGAGAATCCTTCTCACGTACTAAATTGAAGGAAGACTGCCAAGAACCCGTCCCTCCAAGCCACGCCTTGCTTGGGGTAGTTGTGGAGATTCGTTGACGTCGGGGCTAGTGTGACCTATTGCAAATACGGGTTGTGCGGAAAAGAACAGGCTCGCTAGTGCATCAATGGGCTAGGTGACAGAACCCCGGCGGCAATGTGAGTCAAGGAAAAGCGCGCGTTTGTGGTTACGTAACATTGCGTAAATTAGCCGATGTCAAATTCCAGAGTCTTGATTGAAGCAATATGGGAGCTGGCAGGGCTCTGGAAGCGTAGAGGCTATTGTGCCAATTCAGAAGAAGGTTAGGTCAGGGGCATGGTAGTGTTTCATGCACGAAAATACGTTATGTAAAATATGTCAAATAACACTAGGTAACGGCATGTGCGGGTCAGAGATCCAATGAGCGGATTCTCTCGTAAGGGCATTTCGCCTATCGTGCTGGGACTAATTCTGGTGGTACTCATACTATTCGGAGCCCTCCTTGGCTACGTATTCCTCGTTGGCCTCCAACATGGCTTCAGCACGAATCCTACCGGTTCTACGGGCGTGAATGCGATTGTCACCCCGTCGCTATATTCACGTGACGCAAAGGTTGGGGTATATGGAGATGCAAGCAACTTCAGCGTCAGCATTTCAAA
>PMBQ01000443.1 GCA_003152955.1 Candidatus Bathyarchaeota archaeon | reverse complement strand
TTTTGGCGGCGGAATTGTTCTAGATAGTTCTCGATGGTGTCGGCCTGCGCGATATTGAACGTCACCACGCCGATTGATTGATCCGGGAATCTTCGAAGGTGATCTTCGACTAAGCCAACTACCTTTTCGGCTTCGCGAATATTATCCCTGCGTCCCCCTCGGTCATATACACCATCTGACACATATACAAACTTCACACCGAGTCCTTCGTCCTCGCTTAGCCAGGAAGGAAAAGTTACCAAGCTGAAGTCATAAAAAATGTAATTGGAGAACGCAATTAAAGACTCGTGCTCACTTCGGTAATGCCACTTGAGCTGACGCTGTGGCATGACGGCAGCGCATGCATCGAGTATGCTGTCGAATACGTCGAACGACCCACTGGCATTAGGATCTTCGCTCTCCTCCGGCAGCTCTTCCGACATCCCCTGTTCGAAAAAAGTAGTGGGCGGAAGTTGTTTGTTGTCTCCGCATACAGCTAATTGCTTGCCACGATATACAGAGCAGATTGCGTCTTCCGATCTCAATTGAGAAGCTTCGTCGAAGATCACGAGATCAAATTTCGTTTTCTCGGGGTCCAGGAACTGGCTTACCGAGATCGGGCTCATTAGTAAACACGGTTTCAGTTGCGTCAGCAGGTTTGGCATGACACCGAACAGTTTCCGCAATGGCAGGTGGCGCCGCTGCTTGTTGGCTTCTTTAAAAAGGACCTGAACTTCGCCGCCGGGGATCACAACGCTTGCAGCAGGTTTTTGTCGGTTCGCTTCCCTGATGACACTGTGCACGCCCTGCTGCCAGTGCTTCTTATCAAGTTCCCTAAATTCAGCGATCAATCTCTCGTGATTCTCACCTCTAAATGTCCCAAGGGAAGAGTCCTCCGCGAATACCCAATTCAACCAAGACTGCAGCAACGAACGACTCACAGCGCTGGGAACGTCATTAGCTCGTAGCTCGCCAGCTCTGGATATCAAATTTCCAAACAGGTCCCCTAACCCTTGGTCTTTAAAATCGGCCTCCAGACCCTTGAAATCTATCCAATCTCTCAGGGCTTCGATCTGCTCCAGCAATTCCCGCAGGCGCGCAGACATCAAGGAAAAGTNNACAGACTGCCAAGCGCAGTGGTGACTCGGCTGAGCGCAACTTCGAGCAAGGCACTTTCAGGTGACTCGTCCTTTCCGATACCAACTAGACGTAACAGGATGTCTGGTACCGACCTGCTGCCCATCTGATTCTTAAAGCGTGAGGTCCATTGAACTGCCTCTAGGACCCTATCCCAAGACGTGTCAACACCATCAAAACGCGCACCGAATCTAGCTCTTAAGTGTTCTGACTCGTTTGTGATTTCTGATTCAATTCTGCGGATCTCAAATAGGCGATCCAAATCAGCTAACAGCCTGCGACACGTTAAGCGTTCGGTCGAGCGAGCGCAATAAAGAACGCTTGCACTCAGCTCACAAACGTGGCCGAGAGTGTTCTCCAATTGCTCGGACCATAGCTTCAACTCGATCAGCGGCTTCTCTTGGAGAGGTAGTTCCGAGCCATCCCACAGGTCCGAGGGAAGGTACTGCTTCGGCACCGAAAGCCCCCTTTCCCATTCAACAAGGCTTTGCTTAAGACGATTGGAGACATCGCGAAGATCTAGCGTGGAGAGGCCTTGNNCCTGTCCTATGAATTGAGTGGGTACGGGCTGGACCCCGGCCAGATCGAGCAGCTCATTGGCACCGGATAAGGCGCGACTGATACGCCCAAAGTCCGTCTCAAACCCCTTGAACCAAACACCGAAGAGTTCCTTGGAACGAGAGAACGTTGAGACTAGTTGTGTTTCGAAATCCCTATAGCTCTGAACCCGGCGCAGGTCATCAAGTATCGAACTCGGGAGCTTTCCCCCCTTTCGAAGTCGTCTAACCTGACGCTTCGCCTTATAGTAGCCTGGCCGGAAGATACGAAAGAAAGAAGAGTAAATGCCAGAAAATCTATCGATTAGACTTTTGACATCCATTTCGAAGACGCCCTGTTCGTACTCCGCGAGAATCGCTCTCCGTTCCCCGTTTCTCTTTTCAAAGCTTTCCTGAATCGACGGCAATGATTCCGATACATCCCTCAACTTGGTTATCTGAAACCATGATTCATCAGGACGATCGTCGGATTGGCAAATCTGCGCAATCCGGACCATCTGTTTTAGGCGCCTTACATTCAGGCCGTCTTTCAGGCCGAGAGATTGTTGGAGCGATTCGCCATCCCGGATCCAGCCTTCGAGACGAACACCCATGTCTTTAGCCCAATCTAGGACCGAAGTTCGGTTCGCCAGAAAGCCAGCATCATCCTCCACTGAGCGACGCAATTGGGACGACAATTCATCTAGAGATGCTTTGAGCTGGTTTCTCAGGCCGCTAGGGAGAGATGCAAACTCCGATTTGTAAACGGATGCTAGTGCTGAAAGACTTTCTTGGTATGTTCGAGACAGGTTTAGGTATCTCTCGCACTCCACGGTAATTTCATCCAGGTT
>PMBQ01000058.1 GCA_003152955.1 Candidatus Bathyarchaeota archaeon | reverse complement strand
TCAGCCGCCATTGTCCGGGCGGCGACCGCTGCAGAAATAGCCGCCAATTTTGCTGTTCGACATGAATTAGCAGTTAGAAGTAACTTGGACGCTAGCTTTATTAATCACCTTCTGCGCTGGGCAAACGGACTGGCGGGCAAGTTAGATCGTCTGCTAGTGCCGTTAAGTGTAGGAGACGCCAAGAAGCACAAGAAACTGAAGCAGTTGAAGGCACTTGCGGAGAAGGTCAATTCGAAGAGAAATGCGATCGCGCATCAGGGAGAGTTCTGCAACGAGGAAGAGGCAAAGGAGTCTATCCAGCATGCACGAGAGTTCATATCTGACCTGGTTTGCCTCTATGAGCCCACTTTTGTACTCAAGGAGCGGAAGCGCTAACAACCACTTCGAGTCGACGGCTTACCCTTCCGCTGCGCTCTAGGGCAAGCCGCGGCTCAAGTGGAGCGGTGGAATGCAAAACCCGCTGTCGATAAGGATGGTCGAAGGAGAATACTGAATGAACATTGCTTTTGTTGAGATTCAGAACTTTCGGAAGCTAAGGGCGTGCCGCATTGAAATAGCGGAGAAAGAAACGATTTTCGTCGGTGCTAACAACAGCGGCAAGACCTCCGCTATGGACGCATTGATCCTCTTCCTCAAAAAAAGTCGCCGCAAAGATTTTGCGACGACAGACATCACTCTTTCGAACTGGCCATCTATTGATCAATTCGGGGCACGGTGGACAGCTGCTAACCATGAAGAAGAACCAGACCTCACTCTCGACTCCTGGTTGCCTTATTTGCCTGCTATCGACATCTGGCTCAAGGCTGACGAGAAAGATATTCACCGTGTTGTCCATCTTCTTCCGACTCTTGATTGGACACCGAAGGAACTGCTGGGCGTGAGGCTCGTTTTTGCACCCAAGAATGTGGAGCAGCTCTATAAAGAATTCCGAGAAGCTCACCAGTCGGCACGTAGCACCGAGTCGGCTTCTTCAACGAAGAAGTCACCATTGTCCCTCTGGCCAAACTCATTGAGGGAGTTCCTAGATCGAGAACTTCTCAAGCATTTCGAAATGAAGTCATACATCTTGGATCCTGCTCAGTGCCATTATCCAGAGAAAGGCATAGCGAAGCCACAGTCTCTTCCCACCGACAGCGCTCCGCTGGAGAAGGAACCATTTGATGGCCTTTTCAAGATAGACGTGATCACCGCCCAACGAGGCTTCTCTGATCCTAAGACGGATGATGACTCGCATAGCGGCTTTGCCAGTCTATCGACGCAACTAAGGCGATATTTCTCGAAACATCTAGATCCTTCAAACACGCCGGATCCCAGTGATGTCGAGGCTCTTGAAGCAATCGAAGCAGCCAAAACGATTTTCGACGAGAAGCTCAAGACGAGCTTCAAGCCAGCGATAGATGAGCTTGAGGGACTCAATTACCCCGGCTTCAGCGACCCGCGGATATCCATAACAAGCAAGATTAGTCCCGTCGACAGCTTGGATCACNNTTCAATCTGCCGGGCGCAGATTCGTTGTCTTTGCCTGAGAAGTACAACGGGCTGGGCTACCAGAATCTCATTTCGATGGTATTCAGCCTGATCCGGTTCAGGGACGAATGGATGCTCGTTGGCAAGGCGGCAAAGAACAAGAATGCTGAAAGTGCAGCCATTGAACCCTTGCACGTTGTGCTCATCGAAGAGCCCGAGGCGCACCTGCACGCTCAGGTTCAGCAGGTATTCATCAAGANNAAGGCCTATAAAGTGCTCCGCGGCCATGCTGACCTTGAGTATGGTTCGTTTAACACACAGATGATCGTTAGTACCCACTCGACACATATTGCCCACGAGCTGGATTTCACTTGCCTTCGCTATTTCCGACGCGAACCAGCCACGAAGAAGGGCGAGATACCTACTGCAACGGTTGTGAATCTGTCCAAAACATTTGGTGACCAAGACGAAACATCCAGGTTCGCCACTCGCTATCTCCGGACAACCCATTGCGACTTGTTCTTCGCCGATGCGGCCATTCTTATAGAGGGATCTGCTGAACGGATGCTGGTTCCCCACTTCACACGGACAAAATTCCCCAAGCTCGATCAGAGCTATATCTCACTGCTTGAGATCGGCGGTGCCCATGCACATCGCTTAAAGCCGTTGTTGGATACTCTTGGGCTCTTATCCCTAATCGTTACCGACTTGGACGCCATTGAGGCGTCTGGCACAGCCAAAGCACTCCCAGAGCGCGGCAAGGGGTACCGGACGGGAAACACCACACTTAAGGACTGGGTGCCCAAAAGAGAATCGCTTGATGAATTGCTTGATCTGGCAAGCGGTGCCAAGGTGACAGCAGATCAGTTCGTTAGGGTTGCGTACCAATGCCCAATCACCGTGAAGTACAAGGAGAGGGGAGGCGAAGAGGAGGCACTTCCATATACGTTTGAGGATTCCTTGGCATTGACGAATCTGAAGCTATTCAGGGGATACGACGAACCAATAGGCCTACTGAAGAAGCTCAAGACAGCTCTGTCGAAGGATACGCTTAAAGATGCCAGTAAAGACATGTTCACCAACCTGGAAAAGGGCAGCAAAGCTGAGATGGCACTGGAATTACTCTACCTCACTGAACCGGGTGAATTGGAACCGCCAGTCTACATTTCTGACGGTCTCAAATGGCTTGAAGAGGCGCTTGACGTGAGGAAGCTGGACGTTCTGGCCACGGAATC
>PMBQ01000078.1 GCA_003152955.1 Candidatus Bathyarchaeota archaeon | reverse complement strand
TCTCTCTCAAACGCTCACTATGGTTTTGAGTTTCACCCGAAAGGTTCGCTCAGCAACTGCACGATAGACTCCGTGCGGATTGAGAATAACACGATCTACAACGTAGGGAATGAATGGAGTTACGGACAGAGATATAATGCTTCTGACACCTACTCTTCAGCCTGTGTCCAACTGTGGGGTTTGGATTCGGCAACAGTCCAGGGTGATGTCTATATCAGGAACAACATTTTCTGCCAAAGCAAGGATTGGTTGCTCTTTGAAAACGCCTGGCCTGCGAAAGACTTGGCGAAGCTACACCTGACCAACAATTGCTACTATACAACGTCATCCAATACTATCGTCGTGTGGGATAGGGCTAGTTGGACGGGATATGGTTGGGCGGGGCAACAGGCGAACTACACCAATTCGCAGTTTGCCACTTACCAGGGGGCAACAGGCAAAGACGCAAATTCGATCATGGCTAACCCATTGTTCACATCTCCAAAGGATTTCCATCTTCAGAACAATTCTCCTTGTAGAAATGCGGGGCTACGCGTTGGTCTGATGAGAGATGTTGAGGGCAGTCCCGTTAATGATCCGCCGGACATCGGAGCGTTTAAGGTGTCGATAACAACGAGTACTCCGAGCGGACAACGTGAGGGATTTCCTCGCGATTATTCCCTATACCAAAACTACCCGAATCCATTCAATCCCAAAACGACAATCCGCTACGAGGTCCCACAAAAGACCTTCGTCACCATCGAGGTATATGATATTGTCGGCCGGCTTGTTAGAGCACTGGTGAACGAGGAGAAGGAAGGAGGATCCTACCTTGTGGCGCTCGACGCGGGAACCCTTGCAAGCAGTGTTTACTACTACCGGATGCAAGCGGGCTCGTTTGTTGCCACAAGACCCTGTATTCTGCTGAAATGAGGCTCCTGGAAGGCCTTTTGGAGACCTCCTCTTCTTATTTTCACAGCTCTTTGGTTTTCCGAATTCATCATCTCTCTGCAGCGCCGCCTGCTCTTCCTTCCGGACAGTACGTCCTCCAGCCGCGTTCCTCGATGACACAAGTCACAAAAAGAGTTTGCCGGTAATGTTAGATTGCCCTGGCGATAGCGCCACTCGTGATTCTACCCGGATTCTGTTGCACATCTGAGATGATACAATCTTTAGGCTACTGTTGCGATCGAATTCTGCTGAATAAGTTCCTCCCTCAACACGGATCTCTTGAAGTTAAACCACATGCCACTTTCAAAGAAGAAACCGTTAAATGGCTGACAATCTGAAGCGTTTCAAGAGTGAGGCCCTGAATGCTATTTGAGGGCACCCGCAAACCCATTTTCCGTAAGTGAGGTCAAACAAAGATTTTGAATTACTACAAGAAGAAACTCAAGGCCATCGATCAGGAGATGGATCGCAATACTTCGATTTTCGGACCCGACACCCGACGTCGGAGTTTTGTCAGGGGGAGGGAATCCTTTCCCGACACGGTCGGGAAAATTAATCGGGGATAGGATATTCCGTTGACTTTCTCAAGATATCTCCTATTATTGTCAAAATTTGCGTGCCCTGGCATTGCGCACCAATACACACCGTAGCGGCAGATCGTGAGCGTAGTTGACTTCCGGTCGAGAGGCTTGATTCCATGAAGCAGTGCAGATCCAACTTCGCTTCACCGTCTATTCTGACCATCGTCTTTTGGACGCTTATTGTCCTTTCGTGCGCCAGACTCCCTGTTGGGGCTCAGACCACGTACTATGTGGACGCAACAAATGGTTCCGACGCGAAGATTGGAACATCAAGTAGTCTCGCATGGAAAACAATCGCCAGGGTGAACTCGCAGGCATTTGTGCGAGGCGACAGCATCCTCTTTAAGCGTGGGGGCACATGGCGAGAAGCCTTGGGCGTTACTGCTGCGGGCAATCCAACCACATGGAGCGGCACAAGGGGGGCACACATTGTTTTTGGTGCCTATGGCAGTGGGGCAAAGCCGAAATTGTTGGGTGGCCTGGACAAAAGTTCTACAAGTGACTGGACCAGGGATGCTGGGAACGTCTGGAAAACGGTTGCGAAGTTCCCCTCGGACGTTGGGAATCTGGTGTTTAACAATGAAGCATCGGCAGGATGGAAGCGGTGGTCAAAGGACAGACTCGGTTCACAGGGCGACTTCTGCTTCAACAGAACCGACAGTCTGGTGTATCTCTATTCAACGTCGAATCCCGGCTCATACTACACGCACATCGAAATGGTACTGAAGGCGTTACGCAGGGATGCGCCGTGGGCCGCTCACATTATTACTGTCTATCGTGATTCCTGCCTGACATTCGAGAATCTTGATCTTCGCTATGGGGGATGGATTGGGATACACTGTTACGGTGGCCCCAATGTACCACCTACCGACATTCTGGTGCAGAACTGTGATTTTTCTTGGATTGGTGGGAGTTATGGAGTTGACTCAATACGCGCGGGGAACGCATGGCAGACGTTTAACGGGGGGATCGACCTGTCTGTGCGCTACTGCACGTTCAACCAAATATATGATACACCGATGGACGTTGAAGGGATTGGGGCGGGTGTATATAGACGGATTTTCTTGTATTACAAC
>PMBQ01000409.1 GCA_003152955.1 Candidatus Bathyarchaeota archaeon | reverse complement strand
GACAGAATACTAGACCGACTAAACAGACCTGCCGCAGGTCCCGAGAATTCTTCTAAACCGAAGTAGATTGCATCAGCCCTTTTTTCTGCGTCACCGAAACGGCAGTCAATAGACTGCTCGATCCGTCAACCCCTGGGCGACCTGCCGGGACATAACTTGCTTGAGGGGTGGGCAACAAACCGGACTTAGGGGTTCTGTGGAAGTAGGACGCACGAGAGAATAGGCCCTCAATCGCGGCTTTGGTGTTACTGAATAAGGTTCCCCAGAGCACTATGCCCAAGTAGCCCAAATGTGGCAATCGTCGGAGTTTGGACATGCCAGATTGGGAAAATGCTGACAGAGTGACCAATGAAGCCATGAAGGGAGCGGTATAGATCACGAGGGAAAACAGCAACGTCAACCATGCGACCTGGTATCTCCAATATCCTTCGAGCCAGAACGATGGCGGAAAAATCGAATAGTAAAGCAGGCCTACAACAATTCCGATTATGGTCAATGGATAAATGAAGTAGGTACCTAGATGCATTATTGCTTCCAATTTCTGGAAGAAGCCCAGCTTCTCGCTGCGAACTATCGCACCGGCATATCTCCTCAGGCATTCGGAGAACCCTCGCGCCCAGCGAAATTGCTGGAGCTTGAGGCCGTCGAAGCTTCTTGGAATCTCCCCAGGACAAGCGACAGTTGGTACGTATATGTAACGCCAGCCTCTCAGGTGCAGCCTGATGGAAAGATCAAGGTCCTCCGTGAGACTATCGCTCGTCCACCCGCCAACATCCTCAATGGCCTCTCTCCTGAAAACGCCGCACGTTCCGCTGAAATGTGCAAGTAGATTTCCGACGGAGCGAGCTCTCTGATCCACGAAAGCGTAAATGTCTATTGCAAGCGAAATAGCCTTGGCGAACCAAGAAAACTGCCCATCCAGGTAGGTCCATCGGGCTTGGGCGAAGGCAGCCCCTTCGTCTAGATATAGGTAGGGAATCATCTTCTTCAGGAAATTGCGAGGGGGCACGTAGTCGGCGTCAAACAGTGAGATGAATTCCCCGCGACTATGTTGCATTGCGACTCGAAGTGCTCCCGCTTTGAATCCAGTTCGATCACTTCTGTGAAACACCTTAACGAGACTTGGATACTTGGTTTCAAATGCGCGCGCTACATCTGTTGTGCTATCGGTTGAATCGTCCACTATGATTATTTCGAGTTTGTCGCGAGGGTAGTCGAAGTTCACGCAGGCATCGATGAGTCTCCCTGCGACGTTTTCTTCATTATAGAATGGCAGGTGTACCGAGACGAGTGGCCATGAGTCCCTTTCCGGCGGATTGGGGAGCTTTCTTCCTCTAATTGAAAGTATGCTGAGAACCCACATGTTGCACCCATAAATCGCGACTATTCCGGTCACCAAGGTCGCCAGTGTAAGGACTAGTTGCTGCACGGTGGTCAGATCGGTTGGGAACCAATTCATGAGCATCGACCAGGAATTCGATAAGCCACAACGGGAACTTGTTGATACTCCTGCAGCACGTTCTAACTTTGAAGGTCCAGACTAGAACTTATAGAGCTTTGTCTCTTGGTTGTTCTTGTGATAGGCAATGCGATTCGGACGCATCGAAAATCGAACAATGTTGGTGCTGGGTGTGATCTGCCTCGCTCTCGCTTGTTCGACAGTTGCCTATTATGCGATTGCAATTCCAGTTGAGAAGTCCTTTGGCGAGCGTTACGTGAAAACTGAAATCCCACTGATCTTTCCCTTCTACGTTATAATGTCATTTAAGCCGGTGACCATCATTACATATTTGACCTTCGCAGGCGTGGTGCTCATTTTAGAGGCGAGCAAGGACCGGTTGAGGATGCTCGAAACACGCGTGGCGAAGATTCTGCTGCTGCTCATAGCGTTCGCCTCTGGATATGAGGTGATTTCGAATTTCTTCGCATGGTTTACAGCTTGGGAGACAAGTGGCGGGACGCTTGACTTCATACCTAACGTGACACACGAATACGCTTTCCTACCGGCCAACTTCGATTTCGCGACAAAGCTTACTTTCCTCATTTTCGCCTCGTCGTTGTACGCGAGCTTCTTCTTGCAGAACGTGGAACAGAGCACAAGGATCAACCACAGCCCTTGACGAGTTTAGCGTGATCTGCATCTCGACCAAGTGGTCTCTTCGGGAAGCTGTTGGCGTTCTATTTTGAGATCTTTGGGTGAACTGCAACTTTTGCTGGTTCTTGAGATCTAGATTTGTTGATGAAGCAGTTCGAACATGAGATCATCGGACGTCGTCCCTTCGACCGGACTTGTACCATTTGAAACCCGCACTCGGGACATCGTCTCTCTAGAAGCGTCAAGGCGCCGAGCTGTGGTAACGGGAGAGAGAATGAGCATTTCTTCTCCCATTTTCCTGAACAACCGATAAAGCGCTTTTTGGTCTTCGGATTCTTTACGACTCTGAGCTTTGATCCGCACCTGGGGCATGGGACGCTGAGGGTGATCGAAGCTTGCCAGGATTCTCGAATGATGGTTGTAAGCTCTTTTCCGATTTCGTCTTCGTTGGTTTTGAGGTCTTCGACGATGGGTTTCAGGTAGTTGATCGTCTCGAGAACGACATGCTCACGGGTCTGTTTGCTCTGCTCAATTTGAGCCATCATTGATTCGAGTTCACGTGTGAATGTCACGTCTATAACTCTGGGACAAAACTTTGTTAATATTTCTGTGACTCGGAATGCAAGTTGGGTCGCGACCATCCTCTGATCTTTGACGTAGCCGCGGCGGAGGAGTGTTTCTATTATGTCGGCACGTGTTGCTTTCGTTCCGATCTCCGTNNCCTCCATGGTCTTCAGCAGACTGCTCGGGTTGTATCTCGGAGAAGGCTGAGTATACTTTTCTTCCAATGTGATTTTCTGGACGGCCACTTCCTGGCCCTCGCTCAGCGGAGGCAGGGTGATCTCCTCGAACTTCGCGTACGGTGCGTAGAGAGAAATCCAGCCTTTCTTCAAGATTCGAGATCCATGTAGGAAGAACTTGTGATCGCCCACTTTGATGGTCGCTTTGTCGCTCTGCTTGGT
>PMBQ01000232.1 GCA_003152955.1 Candidatus Bathyarchaeota archaeon | reverse complement strand
GGCATCGATTCCAAGCAAACTGCTAGGACAATCTCACTGATATTCAATCCGCCAATAGTTGCTGCGCCAACGTTAATTGCCCTGATACTCTTGGAAGGAGCAGTGGCTCCTCTAACCCTGATCATGATTTCAGTGGTGTTCGGGACGTTTGTTTCACTCGCCGCTGTGTATTGTCTTTCTAAGCTCCGCGTAATTCCTGATGTTTGGGCTTCACAGAGAAGACGCGAGTGATACCGTTCTCCGGCGTAATATGCAGTTATCTGCTGGGAGCTTTCGCCCTCGTCACGGTGAACTCTCCAGCCTTCACCACGTCATGAATGCTCTGTTACCTCGGCAACACGGTGCTAATGATGGTCATCAGTCTCAAGTGGAAAATCAGTATACACGCAACGGGATAGCTGTCCCGCAACCGCTTTCGTCACCCTACTTGGAATCTTTGCCTTTCCACTCTTGCTCCTAGTTGTGCCAGTTTGCTGGGCGCGACTCAGGCTGAAAGTTCACACTCCGGCACTGGTTGAAGCTGGAGCCATATTGACTATCATTGCCACGTGTGTCCAGCTGAGAATCTACCCTGCGCTCCTCTAAGTCGAATGCTCGAAATGCGAACAGACTTAAATCACGCTTGGAAATCTGAGGCTTTCGGAGCCGGGGTTCCCTAGCCTGGTAAGGGGCAGTTCAAACTAAGCCTAGGCCTGGAATTGGGTAACCGCAAGCCTGTGGTCCTTTGGGGCCGCGAGGGTTCAAATCCCTCTCCCGGCGCCATACTCAGCTAATCGCCTTAGCCTATTCTAGGACGTGAATGTTCTTCTTGTTGCACATATCCTTGAGTATCTTCGGCCAGACTGTGACAGTGACTTCTCCCAAGTGTGCTTTTCTGAGCAGGAGCATTTGAGTGCGGGATTGTCCAATTCCTCCGCCTATGCTGAGTGGGAGTTCATTCTTGATGATGCCCTGATGGTATGGTAACTTGAGAAAATCGAGTTGACCAGTGAGTTCCAGCTGTTTCCTTAATGTCGCTGCATCCACACGGATGCCCATCGACGTCAGCTCGTGGCGCCGTTTTGTGATGGGATTCCAGACTAGGATGTCGCCGTTCAAACCGTGCATCGGCCTTCCATCTTCAGATTTCGTTTCGGTAACCCAATCGTCATAGTCGGCAGCTCTCAATTCATGAGGGTACCCATCTTGGAGCGTCCAACCTACGCCAATTATGAAGATGGCAGGGTGCTTCTGCAGGATCGCGGTTTCGCGAGCCTTTCGCGGCAAGTCAGGATACTGATCTAGAATATCTTCAGCGTGTAGGAACGCAAGTTCGTCGGGCAGGTTGGGATATTTGCTAGTTTTCAACTGTGGAAAGAGCTGCTGCACGTGGCTTTCGGCGCCTTTGAGGACTTTCCAAATCGTCCTCACGGTATCTTTCAAATAATCGAGGTTGCGTTGATCAGCCGTGATGGCCTTCTCCCAGTCCCACTGATCCACGTACGCGCTGTGGTCGTGGTCCAGGAAGTAGTCCTTGCGGACCGCCTTCATGTCCGTGCAGATGCCCTCGCCGACCTTGCAGCCGAACTGCTTGAGGGCNNGCGCGCATGTCCGTGCAGATTCCTTCGCCAATCTTCACACCGAACTGTTTGAGCGCCACCCGTTTCCATTTTGTTGCTGCCTGCACAACCTGAGCGTCAACTGGGTGCTTATCGTAGTCGTTGGAGATGTGGAATTGAATCGGGGTGCGTGAGCCATCGCGATCGAGGAGGTCATTTACGCCGCTCTCAACGTCCACGATCAACGGAACCTGAACCATCACTAGATTGAGCTCTTTGCACAGATTCTCTTCGATGTAATTCTTCACCGTGAAAATGGCTCTCTGCGTTTCTTTGGGGGTCAGAGGAGAGCTGTAGTCTTGCGGTAGGATCTTCTCCAGTTCATCATAGTTGCCAATACCGGGGCCCGCTAGGTCAGNNCAGCTACCACCATTTCTCCATCCCAAACCTAAACAATCCGCAGACAATGCCGGATTGAAAACGATTTCTCTCGTTACCTACTTGGCCGGGGTCATGGTTTTGGAATCCGGCAAGGCTTTAATAGAGTACTGTCTTTCCGCTACTTCAAATCTGGTGTAAGAAGCGAGATGTCGAGAGAGTTCAGGCAGATCCTTCGTGTTTCAGGTACCAGTGTAGACGGTACCAAGAAGCTGGTATATGGGCTTCTCAGAATCAGAGGCATTGGGCCAAGTTTTGCACTTGCTGTCGTTAGAGCTTCCGAACTTCGACCCGAAATGAGAATGGGAGACCTCTCTGAAGCAGACGTGCAGAAACTAGAGGACGTAATGCGAGATCCCGCAAAATATGGATTACCCCCTCGTCTTTTCAACAGAAGGAAGGGTTTCGAGACTGGACGTGACTCGCATTTGATCGGTGCGGACTTGGCTTTGAGTGTGAAAAATGACGTAGATTTCATGACGGACATCAGAACATGGAAAGGTGTAAGGCACTCGCTTGGATTGAAGGTTCGTGGCCAACGGACTCGTACGACAGGTAGGAAAGGAAGGGCTGTCGGAGTAGCCAAGAAGGTCATCATGGAAGCTGCGAGAGCCGCTGCGAAAGAGGAAGAAAAGAAGTAGAGTGGACTGAGCAATGGGAGACCCAAAGAAACAAAGAAAGAGCTACGAAACTCCTAGGCATCCGTGGCGCAAAGACCAACTCGAAGTCGAACTTCATTTGATTGGAGAATATGGACTTCGCAACAAGCGCGAGCTTTGGAGATGCAAGACCATGCTTTCCCAGGTCAGGGGCATCGCCAGATCGCTCCTCGGAGCAACAGAAGCAGAACGTACCCGTTTGGAGCACGAGTATCTGTCAAAATTAGGTCGGATTGGTGTTCTCTCAGAATCCGCTTCAGTAGACGACATACTTGACTTGGACATTCGAGATCTACTGGAGCGCAGACTCCAGACGCTGGTTTTCAGGCGCGGTCTCGCCAAGACCATCTTTCAGGCTCGTCAACTCGTCTCGCACGGCCATATCTCAGTGGCAGGACGAGTGGTGTCAGTTCCAGGTTATGTTGTAAAAAGAGACGAGGAATCGAAGCTGAAATATTTCGAACACAGTCCTCTGTCGAAGAGTGATCATCCTCTCAGGAAGGTTGTGGCGGCTGCAGCAGCCGGCCAAGCTGTCTCCGAACCCTAATGCACACTATTACCGCTGAATCTTCCTGCGCACGAGCAGGAAGAACCCTAGGCCAAGCACTGTGAGAACGGCGGCTACGATGATCATCTCAAATGAATAGGGCCCGGTCCCGAGGATAATTGGAATGGGCCCGATGAGTATCACAGCCCCTCCGCTTACTCCGCTATTGGAGCCTGTAATTGAACCGGCAGTAATCAGTAGCATTCCGATCACGATCATTGCGAAAGCAACGGAGAACAGCAATGTGGCCACGTGCACCTGTGAATCCATGGGTTCTCGTCCCAACGGAGCGTTGGTTCTCGCAAGGCAGTCGGTACAAGTCCATTGCTCTGAATTGAAGCAGCTGGTGCAAACAGTTCGCCCGCAGGATTGGCAGACGTAGGTGGCCTCTCTCATTCCACAAAGTTGGCAAAGCGGTGTTGACATTTCGATTACCTACTGAGTATCAAAGTAGGTATCACCATAAAGGCGAAGACGATCGCGATTAAAATTATTGCTAGAATCATCAGAGTTCTGACGGAGTTACGGTCCGAACCGAATATGATCGGGATTGGACCGATGAGCAGAATTCCAGCGCTTCTGGTCTGGCCGCTCGAACCTCTAGATTTCACCGCCAAAAATATCGCGGCGACAAGGACCAAGAGAAACCCCATAATAACTAGTAACAATCCGGCG
>PMBQ01000412.1 GCA_003152955.1 Candidatus Bathyarchaeota archaeon | reverse complement strand
TTTCCTCGCCGCTGAGAGGATTGCTAGAAGAATAGGCCTGCTTCGGACCATGGTCTTTAGCCACGTTCCATCGAACATATTCCTGAGCGCAATTCCTTTCGCCCCGTCCGCGATTTGGGCTGTGGCGCTCCTTCTTTGCCGCCACTCGCTTTCTCAGATGGATGTCCCAACCAGACAATCCTATACGATGGCTCTGATCGAAGAGCACGATCGAACCGCCGCGGCGGGTTTCACAACTGTCTCCCGTACCGTAGCCTCATCCGTAAGCCCCTCTCTTGCGGGTTACGCTATTGCGAACCTCTGGATCGGAAGTCCAATCTTAGCAGCCGGCACATTCAAGTTGATTTACGATTTCATGATCTACGGTAGCTTCCGCAAGGTCAAGCCACCTGAGGAAATTTTGACCAAGCGATAGCTTACGCGATGCTAAAATTCCGGCTCGACCTTACTTGACAGTTTTCCAAGCACCCTTAGAGACGACATGGCATGGGAGATCTACGACCAAAAGGCGAATTGCGACAGAAACGACTACGACGAGTCGTCGTGGACCCATCCTTAACGATTCAACCTGAGCTCCAGGTCCCTCAGCCCAGTTTTGGTTCGCTCGCTAACCTCACCCCATTTGTTGAGGGATTCTTTCATCATCCTTCTACGCTTAACCCGGAGTTGGCCAAGGAAACCTACCGTGAAGCAGGATTTCGACTCGAATACTCCAGCCAGGCCCTCCAACAGATCCGCGAGCACAGAGGCGCTGAGTTTGAGTATGATCCGGACGGATTCGTATGGGTTAGACCAGTGAAAGAAGATTCATTGAAAGAGGTCTTAGACGACCAAACCCTGAAAACGTATCTCACGTGGAGCCCCTACTACGATGCCTATCGACTTCGCCAAGCGGGTTCCCTGAATTTCGCAAAAGAAGCGTTCGAAAACCAGGGTGTAACAGTCAGGTTGAAGAACTTCCCTCGAGGCCAAGTTAGGGCAAGAAGAATTCGAGCACCGCACGAAGTCAACGTGGCACTCTATCCTTTCCAGCGAAGAGCAGTCCAATTCATACTGCAGAATGAAGGCCGCGTTTGCCTTTTCGATGAAATGGGGCTCGGAAAAACCATTACGGCCACAACTGCATTGCTGGAGTTGGTGAAACAGGGAAGAGCAGCACGAGCGCTAATTGTTGCGCCAAACGCCGTGGTCGAACAATGGCGCGGCGAGCTGGTTGAGAAATTCAATCTCAACCCTACACTCGTCACTTCCAAAAGGCAGCTGAAAGAACGCATTACCCTATACGACGATGCACTCGTGATCCTAAACTATGAACTTCTGCGCACAGATCTGGAACTACTCCTTGAGAAGAATTTCGACACCCTCGTACTTGATGAGGTTACGAGGGTCAAGAACTGGGACACGCAGACGAGCGAAGCGGTGAAGAAACTCATTACTCGAAACGTCATTGCATTGACCGGCACGCCACTCGAAAATCACATTGGCGAACTCTACAACATCGTCAACATCGTAAGACCTGGCTTCTTTGGTCGATTAAATGAGGACTTCCTGACCAAATACACGATCAGGGTTTCGGGTCAGGGTTGGCAAGCGGCACGTCCGATAATCAATCCTGAGACATTACCCGAACTTAGAAGGGAACTGCGAACTATTTCGATCCGCCGCACCAAAGCCCAAGTGCTCAGACAACTGCCTTCGCTCACAATGCAGTTANNGAACCCGCTAGAAACCAGAAGATGATCTACGATATTCTCCAAACTGGCCTTGGAGAAACCATACTCGATGAATATGCCTTCAGCACAAGCGATGAAGAGGGCCCGAATCCATTCACCGCCAACCGCATCAGACTCTACACACTCCTGAGAGAGGCCTGCGCAGATATCAGCATGATCGCAGGCTACCTGCGACGCAAACAACGCGAGAACACAAGAGACGCAATGACTCTGCGAGAATCCGCGATATTCAGAAGGCTAATCCGGGCGGTCTCCAAACTGGAACCTGAAAACGCCAAGCTTGTTGAGCTGAAGGAACTGGTCAAAGACCTGACGGAGCAAGGCCACAAATTAGTGATATTCTCTCAATACGTTCCCGTTGTCAATCTGATTCAAGAGGAACTTAGCAATGAAGGAACGCCAACGCTCGTCTATAACGGGCAACTTTCACAAGATGCTCGGATTCAAGCCCTGAAAGATTTCCAGGAAAATCCAGAGTATAGAGTCTTAGCCAGCACTGACGCGGGGCAGTTCGGGCTCAACCTTCAAGCGGCTGACGTTGTGGTCAACTATGACTTGCCATGGAATCCTGCGCGGCTACAACAGCGGATCGCGAGACTACATCGAATCGGCCAGGTCAACAAGGTTCTGGCAGTGAATTTTGTGGTGAAAGGCACAGTTGAGGAGCACGTCAGAGACGTGCTCGAACGCAAAAGAAAACTCTTCCGAGATGTGACCGTGAGCGACCTAGCTGAAAGCCATGACCTCGACCTCGATGAGCTGAAGGAGATTTTTGGGTTCGATATGCGAAAGCTTGCAGAAACGATACGCGACCAGTACGGCTTGCGCGTCGAAAGCCCTGCCGCCCGTCCGAAGAAGTGACTTGCCGATAGAGAAGTTTCACTCATCTCTCTTGCGTATATCTCAAGGACCTTCTTTCATGGAGCTAAGGGAAGTGGGATCCTTCTGTGAAGCTTGCAGTCCACCTCGCATAGCGTATTATGAAGGACGAAACCTCATCTTGAAACAGGCAGACTGCAACTGCCAATGCCCACACACGATCTTCGAGCAGGACGGGCCAAGGTGCCCGAAATGCAACCATCTGGTCAAGATTCAACTAACCAATGAATGGACTGACCCGTTCCTCTGGATAGATCCCAAGACTCACGAACCCGTGAGAATTGGGGAAGTCCAACCCTCGACGGCCTAGTACATGCTCGCCTCCAGTGACTTATCTGAAGTTTAGAACGCGAAATTCGGCGGGGAACCGGCTCACGGATGGAACCTTTGAAGAATACTCCGTTTACGAACGTGTGGATAGAAGGTTGAGGGAGATGGCGGAGACAGCCCGGCGCTTCCAAGCCCTATCAGCCTAGAGCCACCGGAAAGTGTCAGAAACACTATCTACTCTACAGAGCATAACATGGTGAGAGGTTCGGCGTACGCCTGACTTCACGGCTGAAGATGTTTTCCGAGTTAACCCGAACATCAGAGGGTCGGGATTAGTGGACGAAAGGAAGAGGTAAGTTTCGTGAAGATGCGACCCGGCATCAAGAGCGTGTCCACGAATAAGGAAGACAGATCATTCATGGAACTGAACCCTCAACTCATAGTGGGTGCTTGCGGAAGGCTAAGCAGTTGGGCGGCCGATGTGGAAAGTGTCTCGATTAGGTACGAAAGGGTTCTCATGTACCTTATGAGACATAAGGGCAGAGTACTCGCCCTCATGACAGAAGAAGAAACGTACCCTGGAGATGACAATAGGATGATTAGCGAGACACGTCGTTCACTCGTGGCATTGATGGCCTGGCCTCGACAACCTGGCCATTGATTTTATGGCGTGAACTGGAACTTGGAAAAACGAGTTGTAATCGTTAATGTTACTGGAGCGATAGATTGGTCCTCGTCGTATTTTGCTATAATTAATTGATTGTATATTGTTTAGGCTAATGCAATATATGCCGTATGTACTATTTGCATTTAACTCCAATGCGAGTAATTGGAGATATCGAGTCGGAAAACGAGTTACGTAATCTTCGAGCAGGGTGAAAGAATTTGGC
>PMBQ01000035.1 GCA_003152955.1 Candidatus Bathyarchaeota archaeon | reverse complement strand
TCACAAACCGGAATCAGCAACAGTCCGCGCCCTCATCCAGGTGCCTGGTGAGAATGATCCGGTAGAGATGAGTCGCTCAATGGCGAATCCAAACACACTTGTCGTCGACAAGTTATTGAAACCAAAGCTCGAACCCATCAGCCTTCTGGCAAGACAGGGGCAACATGTCTTGACAAGGCGAGAGATTCTGAAGTATATCACGGCAGAGTCGAGTACGAGGGCCTCTGAGATCCAAGAATTGTTGAACCTTTCAGAAGTCGAGCTAGCCAGGAAATCACTGGTACGGACCCAGAACGAACTTGAAAGGGAACTTCAGATCGCCAACCGCGCGCTCGAGACTGCTCAGAGTGCCGTCAATGCCACAATTCACGAAAAGACCTTTTCCGCACAAAAGGTCTTGGATGTCATCAATTTGAGTCGCACCGAGCTTCAGGGTCCAGCACTCGCGACTTATGAATCGACTGACATAAAGAATGGGCTCGAGCCACCGATCGTAGGCAGCACCAAGGCAGCGGTTAACCTTGGACTACTTCAGAAGGACATAGCCTCAGTCCTCGCTGCGCTAGCGCCCGAGGCAACAACACCGCTTGAATCTGCTAATGAGCGGCTTGTGAAATCGATTGGTGCTGTTCGCACTGAACCCGGTTTGCTGGACGCCCTTCATACCTTCGAACTGAACAAACTCGGCCTGGCGCTTCTCGGGGACGGCGACAAATGTCCGCTGTGCGGCGCAGCTTGGCCCCCCGGCGGACTCAAAGAGTCGCTCGAGAAAAGAATTATCGATGCGGGAGTTGCTGAGGTGCAAAAGAGAGCAATTAATACGAATGCAAAAGTGCTGCTCGACTCAATTATCCGCCTCCGAGCATACCTGCAAAATATTTCAGTAGCGACTCGCGCGCTTGAACTGCACGCTGAAGCAACCACCGTCGCAGCTTGGGTCCTCGATCTTGACAAAATGTCAGCAGAATTGTCGGATCCGTTGGAGACTTATCTCCATCCAACATTCTCCCAAACACAGGTGGCACAACTTCTAGCCCCGGCTGACTATTCAACCCTCTTAGACCGTATTGGCACCCGCGCAAGGATTCAGCTGCCATCAGCGACGCCAGAACAAACG
This sequence comes from Candidatus Bathyarchaeota archaeon, assembly GCA_003152955.1. The sequence continues at coordinate 2,239 of PMBQ01000035.1, read as the reverse complement.
GCCTGGGACACGCTTACCCGGCTCGAAGAGAACCTGCGAGGCTTAGCAACGGCGTCGACCTCCCAAGTCGCTGCGCTTGCAGCTAACCAGCGCGCAATGCTCCTGCTCACGGCTTTTCAGAATGCTAGAGATCACGTCCTTGCAGCGCTATATGATTCCATTCGTGATCGGTTCGTAGAACTCTATAAACACCTTCACGGCCCGGACGAGGAAACGTTTTCAGCAAGTTTGGTACCTGACGGGGCTGGTCTTGATCTTAAGGTCGATTTCTACGGAAGAGGTTCCCACCCGCCACACGCCTTACACAGTGAAGGCCATCAAGATAGCATGGGCATCTGCCTGTATCTCGCCTTGGCGGATAGGCTTACCCGGGGCGTAATTGATCTTATTATACTCGACGACGTCGTGATGTCCGTTGATGCCGATCACCGACGACGTCTTTGCAGCCTCTTGTCTCGTTTCTTTTCTCATCGACAATTCGTCATAACGACACACGATAGGACGTGGGCCACCCAGCTCCGAACAGAGGGAGTCGTTCAGTCATCAAGAGTTTACGAATTCTACAATTGGAGCATCGATGCCGGACCCCAAGTCAACTTTGAGACAGGTCTCTGGGAGCGCATAACAGCTGATCTCGCCAAGCACGATGTTTCATCGGCGGCCGCGCGCTTGCGCCGCGCTTCAGAGCAGTTCTTCGCTCTAGTGTGTGATGCTTTGCGGGCACCTGTCGTCTACAGGATGAACGGTCGTTGGGAACTCGGCGACTATCTCCCAGCCGCAATGGGACAACTACGCCAACTAGTCAAACAAGCAAATGATGTCGCGCGCAAGTGGCATAACGAAAGTGATAACGAGATGTTTTCTGAACTTGGTACGACTCTTGCTTCGGTGTTTAACCGTTCACAGGCTGAACAATGGGCAATCAATACTAATGTGCATTACAGTAGGTGGCCAGACTTCAGTGAGCAAGATTTCATGCCGGTAGTTCAAGCATTCCAGGATCTGTTTGGTGTGTACGTCTGTACCAACTGCTCTGGCATGCTTCATCTCTCGACGAAGGGATTGCAGAACGAAAGCCTGCGCTGCAATTGTGGAAAGGTCAATTGGAATCTCGTATCGCCTTTATAAGACGGTCAATTCCCTATGTGAGCCTTACAAGACGGCCGCACCTGACGCCGCGTAGGGCAACTGCGAAATTGGCCGCAATCGTTTGCTAAGCCGTTTGCCCTGGGAAGAGTTGTTGTTTTCGAATTGCACGACGGTCTTCGCGAGCAGGCGATCCGCACTATGTGCCAGTGTGACCAAAAGGAGATAAAGAATGAGAATAGCAATTCTACTGGGGGCGGGAGCTTCAGCATCGGAAGGCGCGCCACTCCAAAATAGAATCTTTCAGGAGTACTTCAAATCGGTGCGTAACCATAGAGGCGTTCGCCACGGGATGGAAACAGAGCTCTCCGCTTTCTTCCACCAGATGTTTGGCATTGACGTAGACAATAACAGTCTTGATGGCGTTCTCTTTCCAACATTCGAGGAGGCTCTTGGCATTCTCGATCTAGCTGAAAGGAGGCGAGAATCGCTGAAGGATTTTGATCTGGAGAACATCGCAAGTAATAGTAATCGAATTCGTTTTGTCCGGCAGTATCTTGTGCTACTGATGACTAAGGTGCTCTACGACAAGCTCAAGACCCCAATGGGGCTGCATAAACGATTGGTCGAGCGTCTCAGAGATTCCGATCAACTCAAGAATACAGTTTTCATAAGCACAAATTACGACATCCTTATCGACAATGCCCTGACATCTCTCTACCCGGACTTCATGTTAGAGTATGGAGTAGACTTCACCAATTTCGACCGACAAGGAGATTGGAAAAGACCGACGCGCAATCCAATCAGCCTCTTCAAGATTCACGGCTCACTGAACTGGCTTTATTGTCCTACGTGCAACTCGTTGGAACTAACTCCGAAAGAGAAAGGTGTCATCAGGCTTTTGACGGATTTGTCACATTCAATCTGTAAGTTCTGTCATTCCGTCATTGTACCGATTATCGTTCCACCAACATTCTACAGNNAACTCGTTCCCTGATGCTGATATGCACATCAAGTACTTACTAAAGCGAGTTCAAACTAACAGCAGGCATCAGTTTCGTGCTTCGGTTATCAATAATCATCCAGGCAAGCTGGGTCAATTTCAGTTCTCGAACGAGATCGCTATCAGCGGTTTCTTGGGAAGCGAGTTGAC
>PMBQ01000083.1 GCA_003152955.1 Candidatus Bathyarchaeota archaeon | reverse complement strand
GCCACACTTCGTCGGTAGCATGATTCCAGGACCAGCGCATATCCAGGGCAAGCTCAGCCAGGGAATCGAACCCCTTAACTTCCGTGGGTAGAAGGCTGTATATCGGGTGACTGACACGTTTCTGTGTGCTCATGCTTTCCTGCAACAGGAGTTGTTTTCATGACTTTCTGTGCAGCCAATATTTTCCCCTTTTCGACGCGCGCGGATTGCCGTCAGGTGAAATCTCAGGCCCAAGCAAAATCGCTATCCACTGGGTGTCTTCACTCTCCTCACAGGCGAGCTTTAGGGTCATGGTGAGAGGAACGCAGAGGAGCGCACCGACCAGCCCGAGCAGGTTTCCCCAAAAAATCAAAGAGAGAAAGACAACCAACGTAGACATGCCAAACTTGCGCCCCATGATCTTTGGCTCGACGACGTTACCAAGTATCGTGCCGATTGCCAGATATCCGGCGGCAGTAAATGCGGCAGACCCTCCTCCAAGTTGAATAAGGGCAAGAAGAACAGCAGGAACAGCAGCAACAATGGAGCCGACACTTGGTATAAACAGGAGGAGAAATTCCAGCGATCCCCACAAGAACGGGAAATCTACACCGAGGATGGACAGCCATATTGTTATCAGAGTAGCCGCGGCCAGGTTAATGAACGTCTTGATGATGACATAGCGTTTGATATCATCGACGAACTTCGTGAACGTCAGAAAAGAGGCCTTAGGATTATCGTGGACGAGGCGAAGCTTGGCAGGAAAGCTTGAGGCTTCGAGTAAGATGAAAAGTACTGTAAAAAGGATCAGGAAAATATTGGAAAGCACGGAGCCCAATGCAGTGAACAAGCCAGCAGTAAGATTCATCACCGCCCCGGGGTTGACATAGCCGAGCAGAATTTTGTCGGTGACTACGATACCCTTTCCTGCCAGCATCGCCTTGAGTGTACCAATCATGTTATGTATGCGAGTCTGGTAGAAAGGCAATGCATCGGAAAAATTGTTGAGAGACGCGCCGACAACCGCACCGATACTCAGCAGAAGCGTAATCATAGCTGTCACCACAATCAACACGGCGATAACGGTAGGAATGCGTTTCCGTTCCATCCAGAGTACCGGCACCCTCCCGATGACAGCGAGAAACATGGAGACAAGCAACACAACCACAACCGCCTGTGCCTGAGAGATACCCCAGATAATTATCACGAACGATGCCGCGATAATGAAGAGGCGCGTTCCCCGGTGAGAGGTGCTCTGATCAGTCATAATTCACCATTTCTTCCTCGCTCAAAACCCAACAACATCCTTCACTCCGCTGCGAAGTGCGAACCACTCAAACCGGAAGAACGGATCATCCTGCGTTCGCGTATATTTCACGATACCGATCTTCATCGAACCCGATTTATCCGGCACATTGGTCCTGCGGATCTTGAAGGTGTTGGCAATGAATGAAGAGATAGCATCGGAAAAGCCATTTTCGCTTCCCGTATGCTTATTAATGATTGCAAAAGTCAGGTCTCTGTAAACAGCCCGCACGTTACCGCTGGCGCGTCCAGAAACAACATTGATCTCGAATGTTGCCTTATGAAGGATACCCGACTTGATGCGTGTCTGCTCGGCTATCTCAAGGAAGGAATTGAGCGCGCACAGATCCGTTCTGCTCAGCGAACCGGAGTATTGGAACGAGAACTCCGGTGATGCGATAGGAATTTTCATAAGGACATTCATCGTCCCGGCCTTCATGAAGGTCGCTTGTGCGTGAATGAGCACAACGGCGTCACGGGCACCATGATTGGCAATCCCTTCTGCCAACACCTGCGTGCTGTCAAGAGTTATCCAGGCCGGCTTCGCGCCGACCGCAAACCTTTCACCGTACTTCAGCCGTCCGTTCACGATACTCAGGCTATCGACCTGCAGGATTCCCTCTATCGAAGAAAGAATCTCGTTCGGCATAGGGGGGCTTGTCGAGTCTTTGGCGCTGAGCTTGTCCTTGTTTATTAGAACGTTGAGAAATACATCGCGGATATGGACGGAACGGGTACGGTAAGACTTTCCTTCCAGAAGTTCGAGACATGCCAAACCCATCACGTTGCAGCGCGGAGTCACAAAGCTGAATCGTGTGCTTCTGAATTTACTTCCTCTAAAGAACTCCTCATCGTCTGCCGACGGATGAAGCTCCAATGAATCAGCCACGATCTCTGAATCCGGTACCGATACGCGCAGCCGTTCGCACCAGAGTTCATAGTGCAACTGCGGGAAGTTCAGCTCGATGTCATGCGCATCGAGGACAGCATTGGCAAAGTCCTTGGGTCCAAGTTGCCCCCCCCAGAGAAGATGCATCCAGTTGATTCCGCTCACGGAGAACGTACCCATGGTGCTCGCGAATGTGCCATCGACTGCGTTCAGCGCAACGGAGTCAAATCCAAAACGGTTTTTCAAGACGCTGTAATTCATGTCGGAGATGCTCATCGAATACGGAGCATTCGCCTTAGCAAAAGCCTCTATAATTCTGGGTTTGATGAACCCGTTCACGAGGGGATCAGGGAAGGCCAGGAGAGCCAGCACGCAGAGGAGCACTATCGCTCCAACGGCAACGCCCGCATACGACGCTATCTTCAGCGGCGACGGCTTTCGCCGGTCAGTTGGTGGATGCTCATTCTGCATGTGTTCTGTCATCTTGAATTCTTTGTCGCGATCACAATGGTCAAATCATACTCACGAAGGCGGCAATCCCGGATAGAATGAGCAAGACGCCGGCAATTCTATTGACCCATGTGAGTCCGCCTGACTTCAGCTTTTTTCTGAAGAATCTAGCAACGACTCCAAGAATCAGAAACCATAGGCACGAACCTATAACCACTCCGAGGACCAGAATAGACGCTGAAATGATACTTAGCTTATGTCCCAGCCCAAAGGCAGCGAACACAGCAACAAAGGCAAAGATGGTCACTGGATTTGTAAGTGCGAGGAGAAAGGCGGAGATGTACGACCCCAACAATCCCTTGCCTTCGAAGGGTATTGTATTATCCTTGCGCTTAGCACGGAAAGTCCTAATGCCAAGGAACAAGAGTAGTCCTCCTCCAACCAGGCGCACCCAAAAATGCTGGCTGGCGATCGCATCCGAGACAAACGTAAGACCGAACGCTGCGATACTGCTGTACAGCGCATCAACGGTTGCTGCCCCAAGGCCGACGATCAGGCCGCGTGAGTGCCCCTCAGCCAGTGTCTTGCGAATGCACATTACCCCGACCGGGCCAATAGGCACTGCCATCGCGAATCCAATAATCAGTCCCTTTAGGAAAAAGATTAGCTCCATCTTCTTGAAATTCCTAACTTGTTCGATCCCAGTTCCTCGGTCGGTTCCCCATGGGAGAACCGTTCGTATTGAGCCTGATGAAGTATACCGGACA
>PMBQ01000093.1 GCA_003152955.1 Candidatus Bathyarchaeota archaeon | reverse complement strand
GAACCCCCAACCCTCAGATCCGAAGTCTGATGCTCTATCCAGTTGAGCTACAGGCGCGGCATATTCAAGCTGTTTTGGCCGATTCAGGTCGGAAAGAAACTCCTCACGAGCAGGTTTTCGTCCAATACTTGTTACAAATTGGTAACACTTGGTATTGGGTCTTGCCGGCTTGGATTGGCTTATGCGACAATAAGGTAACAAGTGTTGAGCCGGAATTCAAGGCAGGGAAGAATCAGGCACGGTCACACATAAGATAGAGCGGGCCCGGTGAAATCGCCGGGCTTCTCTTTTTTTAGGCGGAGGTGGGAGGCGGACCCTGATCTTCATCGCCGCGAAGACGGCACAAATCATGTTCGATTTTATGTCACAAAAGCACTCTTCATCTCAGGAAAGAACCTAATATGGCAAGAACTTCAAAGGTAGAACTCGAGGATAAAATCGAAGATCTTCAGCTAAAGCTGATTGAAGAGAACGCTGCTATTGATGCACTGATGCCCGCGACCGAGCAGGAGTTTCTCGGCCATGATCCCGAACGGGCTCAAGAACGTCGCCTGCATGAAGGCAAGCGCGATGGGATCACGAAGCAGATTGCGTTCCTGACCACGAAGATCTCCCAGATTCCCCAATCTCCTGGTCAGAGTCAAAAGCCCAAGGCGACGAAGCAAGCTGCAGTGTATAAAGAGATTGTCAGGATGAAGCGGAGGTACCCTAAACTCACGAATGCGGATGCGATTGAACGGCTCGCAGATACGCGGGGAGATACAGAGGATGCAGTCCACAAGGCATTCTATGCAGAGCAGAAGAGGCTGGATGAAGAAAGAACTAGCGCGGCACGGAAGAAAGGTGACTCGGAGGGCGAATCCGACCAACAGGATCAAGGGAATAAATAGTCACCGAGACAGTCACGTGACTCAGTGGTGACGTCACTGAGATAATCCGGATTGATTAGTAAAATAGAGTATAGATAATGGGAAAATCCCGGGTCGGTGACAAATTGGACAGGAGACAGAAGATAATATGACTGACGATAAGCTCGTTAAAATACCGCAATTCAAGATTGAAGGGTTCTCGCTAACAATTGAGCACGGAACTACGAAACCCCAGTGGGAAAATGCGGGATATTTGCTTGGGAAGTTTCATCGAGCAAGTACTTTTTGGATCGGTGACTGGGGTCTGGCAGGAATCAATGCCGGATTTACCCGGGAAGATGTATATGATGAAATGCAGAAAGTAACGGGGTTGGATCGCCAGACACTCTATGATGCCGTACATTTGGCCAAAAGTGTTAGTGCCGGCAAGAGAAGGACAGATCTTACCGCCTCACATCACATGGCGGTAGCATCTCTGGATCCCTTTCAACAGGAAAAGTTGCTCGAACAGGCGGCAAGAAATAACTGGACCCGGCAGCAGCTTCGTGATGTAGTACAAGACAAGCTGCCAATACCGCTCCAGGCACCCACTCCTGAGAAAGTAATCCTGGGAGAAGAGCTTGTAACCTGGACTGACAAGGCACGTAAGTACGATGAATTCAAAGAGGTCGTTGAAGCGGCGGATAAACTATTCACGACTGGAAGTCGTACAATCTTTCCGAAATAACGACAATCACAAGAGAAAGGAAGACATGAGCACCACTAAGAACAGCTACTTCGAAACATGAATGACCCTCTTGAAGCAATCTCCGATTTTGCTTACAATAGACTAGGGGTCAGAGATCCCCGAAATACCCGCAGGCGCCAGACAAGTTGAGCGTAGGACAATCCTTCCGCTGTAAATTCCCTCCCCTGCTATCAAATACGAATAGACCAATGAACAGTACATACACAACCAATGACTTCTATGCGAGTGCGTTTCTGGTCGCGTCTGGTGTGCCCTTGTTTTCACACTTCAGAACGAACGGCAAAACGACATTCGAGTTTAAGCAAACAAATGAGCTGACTCAGCTCATTGACGAGTATTACGCGGATCACGTGAAAGTATCACCGATTCGCTATGGTAATGCTCTGAAGAACCTCAAGGCCCTGATTTACTCGGGCAATACTTATACGAACAACAATGGAAAACCAGCATGAATTAAACGTCGGCATAACACCCGAACCAAATCCCGCAGATCCTCTGCGTATAGAACCCTCCGTTTTAGTTTCCTACGAAGCACTTGTTAATCGCACGATCGTAAAAACGAAGCCTCTAAGTGAGGTCATCGAAGAAATACGGTCTTCCCCTGGACTCAAAGCAAAGATTGAGATAGTTAGGGAAGAAAAAGACAAGGTTAAGAGAAAACTCCTGAAGGAAGCAACCCTTCCATATCTCACTTTCAGTCATTTCCGGGACCACAAGAGGGATAACGTACATTTCAAATTCACGAAGTTCATGCTTATCGACATTGATGGAGTAGCAGACCGCTTAGAGGAACTGAGGCAAAGGTTCAAGGCGGATAGCCGTATATTTTTGTTTTTTGTCTCTCCTTCAGGTGATGGGATCAAAGTTGTCTTTGCCTTGAATGAGTATATCGACGATGTTGCTACATATGAGAAGGTTTACAGATACCTCCAGAACAAAATGAGAATTTGGTATGGAGTGGAACCAGACACTTCTACCGTTTCTCCTCAAATCCCCTGCTTTCTCTCCTCAGATTCAGAGATTCACGTTCGATGGAATCCCGCTCGATTCGATGTGCCTAATGCAGCTGAGTTAGAACTGGAAAAAATACAGGTTGCGAAGAAGCCGAACGCCAAAGAGAACGAAGACGTTGAAATCCTTGAGTTAATGAAGGGCGTTTCGAGTGGCGGAAGGCATCGAGCCGTCACTAGGCTTGCTGCCTTTTATAAGAACAAGAGGATGGATTATGCGGCAACTCTTGAAACTCTGAGGGGGACGAACAAGGCCAATACGCCCCCGCTCACAGAAGAAGAGTTGGTTAAGACGATTGAGTATGTATTTAAGAAAGAGAACTATGGCAATAGGGACAGGGACAAGGCGATCCCTGTTGAAGTGTCATATGATGACGTGGCGGACCTTCAAAATGAACCGATAATATATACCCCGAATCTGGTTACTGGCTGGATGAAAACAGTCGGAATGAACCTCCTCTCGGGAACCGAAGGCTCGGGCAAGAGTATGTTGGCCCTCAATCTCTGTTTGTGCGTGTGTCGCGGAGAAGAGTTCCTCGGCAGAACCGTAAGGCAGGGGAGGGTCCTCTACTTAGACAATGAGCTGGATAAAGAGGAGTTTAAGGATCGGCTCCAGCACATGAATAAACCCGTCCCTGCTGATACGTTCCATATTCTTTTCGATGCTCCCGTGATGGAAGCGAAATACGTAGAGGAGAAGATCGCAGAGTTCAAGCCTTCACTGGTGGTCATTGACAGCTTCTACCTTGCCACCACGGCGAAGGAAAAGGATAATGACGCGTTGAAAGAGATACTGGGCCTGCTGAAAGGGCTCGTCCACAAGTATCAGTGCGTAATTCTCGTTATCACGCA
>PMBQ01000178.1 GCA_003152955.1 Candidatus Bathyarchaeota archaeon | reverse complement strand
AGATCATCAATGTCAATGAAGAGAAACTCTCAATCGAAGTTGAACCCACGGCACCCACGCTCGACGCGATCCCCAGCTGGGAGGGAGAGATGATTCCAGTGAGCTATGAGACCGCTCAAGAAGTTGGACGCCTCAGATCGCAAATTGCTGCAGGACTTGAGGATGCAACTCAATTACAAGAGATGCAACGGAAGCTGGCTCTCACAGACGCGGCGATGGGAAAGGTCACGGAAACCGTGATGGCTCAGAGGAAACACTTTCCTATGCCATCAGACGCGCACATCATTATCGAGAAATTCGAAAATTGTATCGTCATCCATGCATGTTTTGGCAGCGCCGTAAACGACACGATAGCATTGATCTTAGCTTCTCTCCTAAGCGCGAAATATGGCGTTAACGTGGCGACTCAAACGGATCCCTATCGTATCGCCCTCGTTTGCCCATTCAAAATTGAGCCGGAGACAGTGGCTCTGGAACTCGCCAAGTTCACCCCGGACGACGTTGAAACAGTTCTAATCCGAGCGTTGGAAACGTCGGATCTCTTTGCATGGAGGCAATGGCAGGTCGCTAGAAGATTTGGCATTGTTGAAAGGAAAGCAGACTATCGAACAAACCGAGCTCGTATGTTAGTTCGGGCAATGAAAGACACACCGGTAAGCACAGAAACCCTTAGAGAGGTACTCCTTGAGAAATTCGATCTACCGACAGCTCGAGAAATAGTTGCAAAGATAAGGAATCGAGAGATTGTAATCGACGTGGCGCAGGAAAGAGCAGAATGCTGTTCACCATTTGCAACGCCAATAATCGATAAGATAATCCCACACGACCTTCTTAGACCAGCTGTTCCGTCAAAATCGCTCACCGATATTGTAAGAGAGCGACTGTTAACAGGCACAGCTCGCTTGGTTTGTATGTTCAATGGTGACTGGGATGCGGTAAGAGTGGTTGGAGAGCTGCATGAGAATATACACTGCCCCAAATGTCGCTCCACACTAATCGCCGCGACCTATCAGTCGAACGACATGCTCTCGACTATTGTCAAGAAAAAGAAAAAGGGTGCAAAACTGACTCCAGATGAGGAGCACAATTGGCGCCAGGGATGGCTGAGCGCGAGTCTTGTCCAGACGAAGGGTAAGGAGGCAGTCGTCGTGATGAGCGGGAGAGGAGTTGGTCCAGCGACAGCGACTCGGATTCTGAGGAGAGTCCATCGAAATGAGCAGGATCTATACGTGGACATATTGAAAGCAGAACGTGAATACGCTAGAACGAGACTTTTCTGGGACTAGGTATTGAAGCATTGCAAGAAATCTGAACCGAACATGGCTAGCGAGCGTCAAGACAAATTGATTAAACTTGGACCTTCAAGGTCACAGTGACGTGATCAGGATATCTTGGGCGTCCGAGGTCTCGGTACTCTTCTTCAGTTAGTGTCACGATCAATCGCGGTGTGCCTAGTTGCTGTCCAAATCCTGGCAGCTGTGTCAATGTTCTTTGAAGTGCAATCGTGACGCCCGCGATCTCCTTGTCCATCTCAAGCGGGAAGGTAACCGGACCTTTGAATGGATCTCCGAGCGTGATCTGAACTACAGGTTTTCCTTGGGAGGATTGAATAGGCGTCACTACTAGAACAGTACCCTCGATGGTAACTTCAGGCATCGTTTTCGATCTCCTTCCGAGCGCTTAGTTGCCGCCGGCTATTCTAAGCTTGTGGGGAGGCTCGAAAGCGTCCAGCACTTCCCATATGCCTCGGCGTAACTAGAAGACCTAGGTAAAGCTCTATGCAGTCGGTTTCACTCTGTAGACCACGTCGTTCTCGCGCACTCTGCCGAGAACCTTCATCCCAATCGATTGTCCTGCCTGTGCGTTGGGGATTTGCTTGTGCTCTACTTGCATGGAATCCACAGTCTGCTCGACGTTGGTTGTGCTACCTCTGATCACGATCTTGTCGCCCGTGTTTAGTGGAGCTGACAATTCAATAACGGCAACGCTGGGTTTGGAGTAGAAATGAGTAATGAGACCGACCTTCTCATATTGAGGTTCCATAATTTTTCAACTACACATAGTGCGAGTTTGCTTGAATAATTTTTCTACCGGGCAATTGTGAAGTGGACTTTATTCAGTATCTCAATTTTCAGGATTCTGTGGGGCCCAGTGAGCTTGAGAATTATAGGCGGTTGGGCGAGGACACGCGAATGTCACTTGGACACGACGCGTTTTCGGCTCGCCATCCGCGCTATCAAACGGGAATGCAATGAAGTATATTAACGTTCCGTGAACCGAACATTAATGTATCATACAGTTCGCTCAAAATCCATGAGCAATGCCAATAATGAGAAAACTTAGGTTCCTCATCCTATCAACAAGCAGCAAGTCTCGACCAAAGGTGAATTCATTCCTGTCCGCAGTCCAGCCAATAGTGGAAGATATCCTCTCCAAACGGACCGACCTTACGCGAGAAGAAGTACTTGCACTAATCGAGCAGAAAAAAAAGGAGGGGAGAGGTCTACTCTCCGACGAAGGCGCAGCTAGGCTTGTCGCGGAAGAGCTTCTGATAAGGACTCGAGGCAAAGAGCTCGGAAGAATGCACGTAAGAGATCTGGTAAGCGGACTAAACGACGTTACCATTTCCGGACGAGTCTTGCTCGCTTGGCCTCCTCAGGAATTTCAGAGGCGCGATGGGACTCCGGGTCGTGTGATGAACCTTCTCCTAGTCGACCGAACTGGACGAGTTCGCTGCGCGCTATGGGATAGGCATGCTGACACTGCCTCGAAAAGCGGTAACGTTCAAGGGAAAATAGTCAGAATTGGGCACGCCTACACACGTCAAGGTTTTGCAGGAGATGTCGAGGTAAACGCGGGTGATCGCAGCAGCATCGAGTTTGACCCACCAGACATACCTCATCTTGATTTTCCTGAATTCGAGGAGCTTTTCATGCCCGTTGGTAAGATCACGATCGAGATAAGTCAGGTAAACGCGGTCGGCATAGTCCAGGCTGATCCACGACATTACGCTTTCACAAAGGAAGGTCGACAGGGCAGTGTTCTTCGAACTGTTATCGCGGATGAATCTGGCAACATCCCAGTTGTCGCATGGAATGAGCGTGCAGAAGAACTCCGGGGCATCAAGAAAATGGACATACTCCAAATCGTAAACGCGAGGACGAGGCTTGATACGAACGCGAGACCTGAGTTGCATGTCGAAACCAGAAGCCAAGCGGCAATCTTGGCCACTCCACCCAAATATCTGAGGATGCCCGTACCAAGAACTTACAAAATCGGTGACCTCACACCACAAATGGGGTCCGCAGATCTCTCCATACAAGTCCTAGCGAAGAGCACACCCAGAGAAGTCAAACGATCTACGGGAGATAGCGTGAACGTTTCATCGCTTCTAATCGCGGACGAAACAGGAATTGCTTCTCTCTCACTATGGGACGACAAAGCGGATCTCGTGAACCAATTTTCTGTAGGCGATTCCATACATGCTAGTGGAGTATCGGTTCGCGAACGGTTGGGAGAACTCAGGTTGGGGGTCGGTAGATCTGGAGAGGTGCAGAAGTCGGCTGTCGCGATAAGCGTTCCTTCCGCGACGAAACTAGTTGCGCTGGAATCAGCGAAGGGCCTACTGATAGTTGAAGGAGTCGTTTCAGACGAGCCGCTGATTCGACAAGTCGTGACCGAGAAAGGAGAGACTGTTGATGTAGCGTCTTTCGCGTTCCGAGATGATGTGGGATCGACGAAGGTAACGCTTTGGAGAGACCAGGCAACCGGAGCGACGAAGCTGCGCCCTGGAACTCGATTGAGATTGACTGGCCTGAGAGTGCGCCCAGGTCTAAGCGGTCAATTGGAACTAAGTTCCATTCCGCTCACGAAGATCGAAACTCTGGACGGGACGCCGAGTGATAGACCCGCCTGGGAAGATATCCGACAAGTAATTTCACTTGAGGCCGGGTTGACAACATGGATCAAGGGTTTGGTGCTTGATGTTGTTGATAGCCCCAAGCTCGCGATATCCTGCGAAACTTGCGGTGGAGCGCTGAATGTTTCTGACGGTAATTTCGTCTGCGATCAATGTAAATCTAACAAGGCTGGGAATATTACTTTGGATGCATGGTTGAGAATCGATGACGGAACCGGCGTTACGAACGTGAACCTCTCCGACCAAAACCCGAGGCAATTCATGCCCATCGATACGCTGGAGTTTCGCGAGCGTATACTGAAGGAGGGCAAGACAGTCCTTGACCTGGAAAGGGATGCGCTCTCCAACCTCCTCGGAAAGGAGATAGAGGCCTACGGAACGGTCGAATCAGGAAACGAGCAGAAAAAACTGATATTCAAAGCGAAACGAATCGTAACAGTAGACAAGCCATAGAGTCATTTCAAGATATCCCGCAAAAGGAACTGATCATTGTACCTAGATTATCGTGAAGGAACTGTCTGAAAGTCACATTAACAGAACTCCACCGAGATTTCATATTCACGGATTAACATTGGTTAGCGGTATCATCGGGTCTAGTGGTTGAGAGTTGACAAGAGTGAGCGAACAAAACCTGAGAGAACTGAGGCGTGGAATCCGCGCTGTTGACTCCGAGCTTGTCCGACTGGTGGGTAAACGACTCGGGCTCGTTCGAAAGGTAGGCATGTTGAAGCAAGAGCTGAAGATGCAGATAGTAGATCGGCCCACTGAAAGGGCTGTCATCGAGAACTTTGTAACCTCCGCGATTGAGGTTGGAATCGACCAAGGATTTGCCAGACGGATAGCAAACCTACTCATCGAGGCATCAGTTGAAGCTCAAAGGTCAATGCAGCCCAAAGACCCAACAAGGTCACAGATCGAGAAGGTAGCTATCATCGGTGCGGGAGGAATGGGCTCGTGGTTCGCGCGTTTCTTCAAAACTAGAGGCAACTCCGTGATAATTTCAGACCGTGATCGTCGCAAAGCCAGGCTCCTTGCTTCGAGGATTCACGTGAGATGGGCCTCAAATAATGTTGAAGCCGTCAGAGGGAGCGACATAGTCGTTCTCGCGACTCCAGCGAACGTGACTTCAAATATTATCAATCAAATTCTCCCAGCCATTGCGGAGAATGCCCTTTTGGTCGACATCTGCGCGGTAAAGTCGGCCGTGATCCCTGCTCTCCGTCTGGCTGAGAAGAGAGGTGTACAGGTCGCCAGCATCCACCCGATGTTCGGCCCTCGTGCGTCAAGTCTTCGTGAGAAGAACATAATTGTCGTTAGAACGGGAGGGCGCCCAAGAGGCTCCAACAGGGTGAAGCACTTGCTAGAAGGCGCACATCTTCTCGCAGCTGACCCCCAAGTCCATGATAGACAAACTGCAATAACACTCGCTCTGCCACACTTTCTCAACCTGACCTTCGCGATGACCATGTCTGGTAGGAGTCTTGCCGAGATAAGGAAGTTCGCGGGGAGAACGTTCGATCTGCAAATGCTGTTGGCTCAAACTATGGGAAACGAGCCCCAGACCACAGCCGACATTCTGACCCTGAACAAGGAGTTTCGGGCTATCCTGCGTGACTTGCAGCGGAACACACGATTGCTTGCAGAAACGGTAAATAATCGCGATCGGGCGAGGCTGATCGCATACCATCAACGAATTCGAGAACATCTGTCCTCAGATCCAAAGTTTGCCCTCTCAGAAGCAGCCTTCGAAAGGGCCTGTGAGGCGTCTTCAACCGAAAGGAGCAGGTAGGAAAGAGGTTCGGACATCCGAGGTCTACTGATTTGGTTAGCTCAACAGTGCGAGTTTCCTTCCAAGGCGAGAAGGGCAGCTACAGTCACCAAGCATGCGAAAAATATTTCGGAGAGAGTATCGCGGTGAAACCTTGCAGAACTCTGCGAGACGTTTTTCACACCGTAGAAACGAGACAAGTTGCCTTCGGCGTTGTGCCTGTGGAAAACTCGTACGAAGGAAACATCAATGAAACTCATGACCTGCTGGCTATGACACCATTGAGAGTCCGTGGCGAAGTTCAGGTCAGAGTGAGGCATTGCCTTATTGCAGGATCAGGAGCAAAGCTGAGCGGTATACGGACTGTCTACTCTCATCCACAGGCGCTGGCGCAGTGCGCGAAATATCTTCGCACACACAGGCTGGAAGGGGTACCATCCTATGACACGGCAGGTAGCGTGAAGCTCGTTAAGGCGATGCGATCTTCAAAGGTAGCGGCAATCGCAAGTAGAAGAGCAGCACAACTCTATGCTATGCAAATTATCTCGGAAGGTATCGAAGACAGTGGTGTCAACTACACGAGGTTCTTTGTTCTCGGAGGAAGGATCGCGCTTCGCACGGGGGATGATAAGACATCTGTCATTTTCGGGGTTGAGCACAAGCCGGGCTCGTTGTACGGAGCCCTCAGGACACTTTCAAGCAGAAGAATCAATTTGACGAAGATCGAATCAAGACCAGTGAAGAATACACCATGGGAATACAACTTCTTCGTAGATTTTCAAGGCCACGTAAAAGACCAAGCGTGTCGGGAAGCGCTAAAGAGCCTCCGAGCAAAGTCGACTTTTGTAAAAGTGCTGGGGTCATACCCGCGCGAAACGTCCAGCTAGACTTTCTTAAGAACGGGTGGGACCAGGCCCGCTCTCAACGCATGGTCGGCAAGCACTATCGCCATCATGGCTTCCGCAATAGGAATCGCTCTCGGAACAACGCAGGCGTCGAATCTGCCTTTGATCAGTAGCGGTTGCTCTTTGATTGTTTGTAGGTTAACAGTACTCTGCGAAATCGCAATTGATGACGGTGGCCTAAGCGCAATTCGGCAAACTAAGGGTTGACCGTTACTTAGTCCTCCAGTGATTCCTCCAGCATTGTTTGTGACACTATGGATTGTTCCGTCGCGCACTTTCAAAGGATCATTGTACTCTGAGCCTCGCATCTTCGACGACTCGAAGCCCGCTCCAAATTCTACTGCCTTGACTGATGGAATTGCAAAGAAAGTTTTGCACAGATCTCCGTCGAGATTGTCGAATACCGGTTCTCCTAAACCTATTGGGATACCAGTTCCAACGACTTCTATTATGCCTCCGACGGTGTCGCCTTGTTCTTTTGCCCTCGCTATTGCTTCAGTCATTTTGTCAGCGGCTTCACCGTCCGCGCAGTATAGCACGTTATCCCGTGACAGTTTCGCTTCTTGGTCGAGGGGGGTTTTTTATGCTCGGATGCCAGCGATCTCCACGGTATGAGCGTATGTTCCAATTCCAATAGTGCCGATGAGTTTCTTTGCAACTGCACCGGCTGCCACGAACCCCGCAGTAATTCTAGCTGAGAATCTGCCTCCCCCTCTGTAATCCTCATATCCTCCATACTTCAGCCTGGCAACTAGGTCAGCGTGTCCTGGCCTCGGTGTGTATTTTCTTTCTTCGTAACCATTCGACCGGGTGTCCAAGTTTGGCACGGAAAGTAAAATGGGGGCTCCTGTAGTATGGCCACTGAAAACTCCAGATGTGATCTCCACTTGATCCTGTTCTCTCCTTTCCGTCGAGAACGCGTCACCACTAGCCTGTCTTCTACGCAACTCCCGCTGAATCTCGTCCATGGACAACTCTAGACCTGCGGGACATCCGTCGATGACTGTCCCCACCTTTGGGCCGTGGCTTTCCCCAAAACTAGTAACGACGAATCTGTTCCCGATAGAGTTTCCAGTCAACGTGTTGTCACATCTGCTCCTAAGTTCTGTATATCCTGCCAGAAGGATGGATATGATTTTCCTACGCACTCAGCATCAACTATCTTCGTTTCATCCGTGGAAAGCCCAAGCGTGGCGAACGCCATAGCTATCCTATGATCGCGACGTGGATCGATGGTTGCGGCGCGCGGCTGACCGCCCCGGATGGTTAGTGAATTCTCCAATTCGCGCGTCTCGATACCCATCCGCTTCAACCCATCGCTCATTGCGGAAACACGGTCAGATTCCTTGATCCTCAATCTTCGTATCCCAGTGATCTCACTAACGCCATCTGCTACTGCGCATAGTGCACATATTGCTGGAAAAAGATCCGGGCTGTCCGAGACATCAACCTCAATTGGTGCGAGGCTTGACTTCTCAGCGATGACAGAACTTGAATCGATGCTCAGTTGTCCATTCATCTTTTCTAAGATGCGGAGCAAGTATTGATCGGCCTGGAGATTGTCTTGAGTGAGTCTGTTGATTTTCACTTTTTCGCCAGCGATCGTAGCTGCAACGAGCAAGAAAGCCGCTGATGACCAGTCGCCTTCGATCTCAATATCGGAAGCTTGGTACACCTGACTAGCGCAGGAAAACTTGCTCAGGTCAGCTGTGGCCTCAACATGAACGCCAAACTTGCGCTGCATGTCCAAGGTCATATTGACGTAGGACTTCGATTCCAAACGCTCACCTATAGTGAGTTCCACCGGCTGCTTGGCCAAGGGAGCGGCCAGCAAAAGAGCAGAGATGTACTGGGAACTTACATTCCCGGGAACTTTGACGGATCCACCACGTAGGGGACCTCTGACTTGTACCGGAGGATATCCTTGATTTGATTTGCAGTCTGCTCCAAGCCCTTGGAGGGCAAGAGCAAGTTCTTTGACGGGTCTTCTCAACAGCGAAGGCCCACCCGAAATCTTTGCATCGTAAGGTGTCGTTGCACATATGGCCGAAATGAATCGAAGCGTTGTTCCCGATTCCTCACAGAAAATTAAACCAGAGGGTTGTGTCAGCTTGGCATGGCTGCTTACTATCGCGTTTTGATTATCCCACCTTGTACTTACTCCGAGTTTTGAGAGCGCTTGCTTGGTGGCAAGTGTGTCGTCGCATAATAGCGGAGATTGAATGTGGCTTTCACCCTCAGCTAGTCCTGCGCAGAATAGCGCTCTGTGGGTGCGACTCTTGGAAGACGGTGCCTGCAAAGAGCCGCGGAGACTACTGCGGCGTATTGTTATCTCCAATTATCGAAAACCCTTCTTGTTCCAACGGCGATGTCAGAAATGACGGGTGTCTTCTTGTCTTCGTAACTATGAGTTGGCCTTCGTGTTCCCGTAGGATTCCCAAAACCGGTTCTTTGAGTTCTTCTTTGACTACAAAGGCGTAGGCGGGGCCTTTCCCTGAGATCCCAGCCGCCACTGCGCCAGTTTTCAGAATCTCTATGATTATGTCTGTGGGGAGTCTCAAGGCCCCTGAATATATCAGGGCGTTTAGTGTCATTGCATTCCAATAATTCCCGTTTAACGCTTCCCGGTGCGCGATCTCCACCTGCTTCGCGATTGTCTTGATTCTCGCTAAATCAACCTCTATCGTGTACCTTTTTTCAGGTGGAACCAGTAAAATTACACAATATTCTTCGACTGGAAACGTCCGCAGCACCTTTCGAGCTATGTTGTCCGTCACAACTACATTCCCATAAAGTGAGGCTGAAGCGTCATCGAACGCACCTGTTACGCTGACCTTTGCTTCGAGGCTCGCATCGACAACGAGTTTCAGTATTTCGTTCAGGTCCATGTGCTTGTCGAGGGCGGCGAGAGTGGCGAGGACGACCGCGTTGCCTGCTACACTACTGCTCTTCAATCCTCTAGCGATCGGGATGATCGACTCTGTTTGCACTCTTGCGCCGAGCGTCTTCTCGCCAACGCGGTCAAGTACAGCTCGAACGCATTTCTCCACTAGCAGCGTATTCTCGCCTTTCTCGTTGAGAATAATGGTTTCAATGGTGGTGTCATCTGACAGTTCTACTGTGGCTTTAGTCCACAGATCGATGCCGAAGGCTGCCCCCTTCCCGGTGGCAAGGGCATTAACTATCGTTACAGCCCCGTACGCTGTGGCTTCTCCCCGGCCATTCATCGCTTAGATCTCGCCTCAGCAGCTGCTTTGCGCATTACGTTGATCGGTGCATCTAGACCAGTCCAGAGTTTGAAGGAGAGCGCTGCCTGTCCGATCAACATCTCGATACCATCAATGATCGTGGCTCCACTGAGTTTTGCTTCGGAAAGGAAGTCACTCTTGGATTCGTAGTTGACGTCCATCAGTAACATGTCTCGCGTGACCAGTCTTTCCTGTATCAAGATCTTCCCCAAACGAGGAAACACGGAGACGGGTATAGTGTTTATCAGAAGATCTCCTCGTGCCGCCTCTCTGCAGATGTTCCGTCTATCCAGGGGATACGCCTGGCACGAAGCTCCTTTTCTCTTTGTAATATCGTAAGCCAGACGTGCTCCTTTGGAGCGAGTACGATTCAAGATGACAATGCTCTCTGCGGTCTTAGCGAGTTGATAGGCGATGGCGCTTGCGGTTCCTCCAGCGCCAAGAATCACAATTTTCCTGTCAGACAAAGAGCCAAGACGCGAGAGAACTGTCACCGCCGCTTCACCATCCGTATTGTAGCCGTGGAATCCGGCGCCTTTCCTGACCACTGTGTTTACGGCCCCAATTTCTTTAGCAGTAGCGTCAATCGTGTCTAAGAGGCGTAGGACGCTTGATTTGTGGGGCATGGTCACATTGATGCCAAGTACTCCGAGAGATTTCAAGCCTGCAAAGGCTCGACCGAGTTCATTTTCGCGCACTCGAAATGGAACATATACGCGATTCATGTTCAGCGACTTGAACGCTGCATTGTGGATCGCGGGTGACAGCGTGTGTGCGATCGGATCGCCAATAATTGCGTAGACTCCTGTTGAACCGCTGATACTCAACATGTTGCTGGAAGCTTGTGAACGGCTCATATGTTGATCCACGCCATCTAGAAGCTTTTGTAGAGAGCTCTAAGTTCGCTTATCGGCACTTGTCCGCTCGCGGTCTCTTTTCCGGCTCCAGATGAGGCAAATGTGAAATAAGCTCCGAACACCGGAGAAAGAACTCTAGACGGGATACCGAGCCTTCCCATGGCGAAGCACACCAGTCTTGCGTTTCTGGCTTGCTTGTTGACAAACGCGAGGCAGTGAAGGCTGTCGGAAAGCTTCCTGGCAGTGGTTACAATCTTGCAGACATCAGCGCCAGCTCTTCTCTCTCTCTTGAGAATGGATTCAAGCACAGCTGTCCTCGGAGTGGTCTTCGCGTTGTGGTAGGAGACAATGGCTTTTGCTCCCTCGTGTTCAAAACGCCTTACAGATTCGCTAACTTTCTTTGTATTCAGTTCGACATCTACGTAGTCAAAGCCCGCTTTGGCCGCTTGAATCAATGCCTCTAATCTAGCTGCTTCTGTCCCGTGAAAGAAGCCACCGTCGCCTCTGCGTCTGATGGTCGCAATAATCGGCCGGTTCGTGCTTCGTCTTATCGCAGCGAGTGATGATGTGCCTTTCATCAGATCTAGGCGTATCTCAAACAGATCTGAATCATACTGTTCTAGTTTCTCGAGGACTTTGAGCGTTCGTTGCACCGTTCTCTCCATTACTGAAACACAGATCTTCAACTGCAACCAGCTTGAGTCTCCTAAGAATCAGTCATGTTATGAAGGACTTTGAGAACGACATCTGATGGCACGTTTTCCGTAAGGAAGACTTCTCCCACTTTCCGTGGTAACACCCATCTGACTCTCTCACCAAGCCTCTTCTTGTCTTTGTTGAGCTGTCCTACAATTTCGACTGAGTTGAGGGAACGGGGGACGATTGTGGGAAGTCCCGCGCTTCTGATGGTGTTTTCTTGGGTTTGAACCATTTCATGATCTGTGGCATCAATTTCAAGAGATATTCGCGCAGCAGCCATCATGCCAATCGCTATTGCTTCTCCATGTGTGTAGTGAGCGTAGCCAGTCAGCGATTCCAAAGCATGTCCAATTGTGTGGCCATAGTTTAATGTCGATCTAACACCCCGTTCATCCTCATCTTGTCCGACAATACGCGCTTTGATTGAGCAGCAGCGAGAAATGATCGCGATGAGCGAGTCCCTTGAGATGCTGGAAAAGGAGCGTACGTTTTCAGAAAGCATTTGGAGGAGGGTTGGATCTGCGATGATCGAGTATTTTATGATTTCAGCCAGTCCAGAGCGGAGCTCTCTCTCGGGGAGAGTCGATAGGGTACAGACATCTGTCCAGACGAGGCTGGGCTGGTGAAAGGCTCCTATGAGATTCTTGGCTTTGGGATGGTTGACGCCGGTCTTTC
>PMBQ01000354.1 GCA_003152955.1 Candidatus Bathyarchaeota archaeon | reverse complement strand
TTTCGATGGGAAGAGTGGCGAAAGGACAGTCATGCAGTGTCGTGGGATGTGGAGCTTCTGCGGCGCGTTCCATCTCATCGGATAAGGTGGCGCCCACAGGAATCAAGATCGGTTCAGCTCGCAGGGCCTATTTGTGCAAGACGCATTACCGCGAGTACAAGAAGCTCTCTCGGAAGGATAGGCAGATCGACAAGTGGCGCTTGTCAGCGTAACCTGCACGCGCCGAGCAAGATGCTAATAGTGCCTACAAACGAGAATGAGAGTGGTCCTCCATGAGACTACTGTTGCTTCATTGCGAATATTTCGAGTACACAACGCGCGAACAGGCAATCAAGAACCCTGAAGAGCTTGAAGAAGGGAGTAGAGCAGGTAGATTCGAGAATGTCCTGGTGACTTTCTGCACGGTCGAGAAAGAAGACGAATCCAATCCTGACGAGGTTGTGACGAAAGCATCGGATTCTATTGCTGAGGTGGCGGACTCCGTGAAAACGACCCGTCTCCTAGTCTACCCTTACGCTCATCTGTCAAGCAGCCTCGCCGGACGTGACACGGCAATCTCCAGTATCAGAGCACTCGCAGAGCGTTTGCGTGAGCGTGGATACGAAGTCCACCGCAGCCCGTTCGGTTACTACAAGAGTTTCAACCTAAAGTGCCTCGGCCATCCTCTCTCAGAACTTTCGAGAACCATAAGACCGGACCAGGTCAAAGCAGCTCCAAGCGCTGTCCCGACATATTACAAGATACTTGCCCTTGATGGACAGCTCTACGACCCTGCAGATTACGAGTACAAGACAGGAGAGGAAGAATTCAGGGTGCTGGTGGAGAAGGAAGCCCTCAAAAAAGGGTTGACTGGGGGGGAGCCGCGATTTCTGGAGTATTGTAGGAAGTTCGGTATTGAATGGGAGAACTTCTCAGATCAAGGCCACATGCGCTATAGCCCTGAGGGCGTGATGATTTTCGATCTTATCAGCGAGTACTCATGGGACGTAGTCAAATCTGTTGGGATCCCGATCTTCCAAATAAAAGGAACAAACATGTTCGACTTGTCTGTTCCCGCGGTGAAAGAGCACGCAGACCTCTTCGGATCTCGACTCTACCGAATCGAATCTGAGAACAAGAGCTTCGTGATGCGGTATGCCGCCTGCCATCAACAATTCGCGGCGGTGCGAAACTGGACAATTAGTTATAGACAGCTCCCGTTCGGGACGTTTGAGGTAGCTGACTCCTATCGCCTGGAACAGAGTGGCGAACTCTTGCTATCTTTTCGCCTCAGAAAGTTGCACATGCCAGACTGTCACGTATACTGCAAGAACATGGAGGAAGCGAAGACTGCAACCCTCAAACTGCATGATAAGATCTATGAAGAAATAGGAAAACTAGGGCGTGACTACGTCTCAGTCTACAACATAACACAAAGCTTCCTGGACGCAAACAAAGATTATGTCATACAGCTGGTCAGACGTGAACGCAAACCCGCTCTACTCAACTTTGTCCCAGAGGGGATTTACTACTGGGTCCTGAACATTGAATACCACATCATCGACGAACTTGAAAGGCCAAGGGAAATTGCGACGTTCCAGATAGATATCGGAAACGCAAAACGCTTCGGAATTTCCTACGTAAATCAAAATGGTGAAAAGGAATCTCCACCGATAATCCACACCGCTGTGATCGGTTCAATTGAACGATACCTGTTCACGATTCTAGATCAATGCGTAAAGACTGAAAAGAGTGGAGGCAAGCCCTCTTTGCCGCTCTGGCTTTCGCCCACCCAAGTTCGATTGATTCCAGTTAAACCAGAATTCCTAGACTTTGCAACGAGAATAATCACAGAGCTTGCGGATCACTCGATCAGAGCAGACATAGACGACAAAGATGAGAGCGTTGACAAGCGCGTTAGAGCTGCGGAGAAGAGTTGGATACCCTATGTGATAATCGTGGGGAAAAAGGAAGCGACCTCGGACCAGCTTGCAGTGCGGCGCCGGACCGACGGAAAACAGTTCACCTGTAACCTAGCCGATCTGGAGAAAGAGTTAGTTGCGTCCACGCAAGGATACCCACGCATGTCTCTGAAACTGCCGCCATTGCTAAGTCAAAGACCAGGCTACAAACAAGTTCTCTAAGGGTCGCTTTTTCTTAAAGCTTATATCGCCACCAAAGATTAGTGGCACGCAAGCTTGTGAAACTGAATGAACAAGGACCAAGGATACGGCTTCGCAATTTTCATCGTGTCACTCATCGTCGCAGTAGTTTACCTTGTCGCGTTCTTCTCACCCTATATCGGACTGCCAGACTGGCATCAATGGGCTGTTGGTATTCCTGTTCTACTATTCGTTCTTCTGGTCCTGGTGATATCTGGATGGATTGGTTGGACAATGTTGACAACACCACCGCCCGCTCCACTGGAGCCGGAGACAACGACCGACGAATCTACATCCGCCAGTGTGACGCCCAAGTCTTCGACCCGAAAACCGACTCGGAAGTAAGCGGAAGACTCGACTCCCTTCAAACGGTATTTCTTGTTTTCTTAGATGACGCTCTCTCTCGGATAGACTTCGATTCCGGACTCAGTTATTCTGTAGGGTCTGGGCTGCCGATCGATCGCTGTTTCTCGCATCTTCTCAACCTGGATGATGCGTTCCATCGTTCTCCCTGCGGG
Source organism: Candidatus Bathyarchaeota archaeon (assembly GCA_003152955.1). The sequence continues at coordinate 623 of PMBQ01000354.1, read as the reverse complement.
GAGGGTCTGCATGAGGATAACTCCATGGACAAGGTATTCTTCTATTTGCACCATTCTTCCTTTGAGCCCTACTCGTCTCAGCTCGGAGGCTAGCACGCACGTAGCACCAGTTTCCGACAGGGCCTCCACGAGATCCAGAAGAGCCTTTCGTCGTTCACTCTCATCGGGATATTGAAAAATTANNTCAACGACTATGCGCTGAGCGCCGATCGCCTTAGCACTGTTGCGAACAACTTCAAGCAAACTGATCAATGAGAAATCTTGCTTGCCGATTGTGAGCTTTCCTATCCTGACTTCACCGGGGATCGTCCTTATGGGTGAAGCGTCGACGAATTTGTACTTCCCCGACTTTTCGGCGGCTTCAAGATCCCATCCGAACGCGTTCATCTCACGCCAATAGTGGCCTTTGCCTTCCTCCATACTTACGAAAAGCCCACTTTCGCCCAACCTTATGCCGTTTGCTAGATACTGCGAGCACAGTATGGTCTTTCCCGCACCTGGCTCTCCGAGAACCAGCACTACACGCCCTTGAGGAAGCCCCCCTCCCAATATCTCGTCTAGCCCTGGGATGCCCGTGGGAGTCCGCACCACTGCCTTCTTCAATGAATATCCTAAACATAACG
>PMBQ01000385.1:256-8605 GCA_003152955.1 Candidatus Bathyarchaeota archaeon | reverse complement strand
TCGCAGGCGGTCCTGCAGAACGGAGTAGCTCATGTTGCTGTCACATTTACGGTCTTCTACAATTACTACTATAATCCTCAGGGGTATCTCATCTTTGAGATTTACACTACAGGTACTTCAACAATTGTCAAGGGTTCGGCAGCTGCCTCTCCTACTCCATGTCAATCGCTGGCTGGAACGAGTTACGCTGACTCTGCAGTCTGCGCGGCTGTCCCGGCCACGCCTTCCGGGACAGAATCTGCCTCGTTCATTCTCACATTCAACTCAGCTCAACAGTACAGTCTCACTATTCTCTCCTTCATTTGGGATACGAGGAATTTGCAGTCGGGCAGCCAAGTTAGCGGATCCAGTAATACATGGAGTGTCACAATTTCCGTGACCGGCCAAACCGCTTCAACCTCCACGACGGCAGCATCCTCTTCAGCAGCATCTTCGACTGCGATAAGCTCAACAATTGCATCAGCTTCGACCACTGCAACCACATCCGCTGCAACGGGCACAACTTCGAGCAGCAGTATGTCAACGAACACGCCGAGTGAACAGTCGACGACGAACTACACCGAGCCCATAGTTGTGATAATACTCATCGTGGCCGTGGCTGTAGCAATTATTTTCGTTGCCTCAAGACGGCGAACTGCAAGACCAACATCAACGAAGAAGACAGAAGCGACACCGAATCCTTCCGGATCATTCTGTTCGAATTGCGGAGCGAGACTCCCTCAAGGCGATACATTTTGCGGCGAATGCGGGAAAAAGCAATAGTGAAACGTTAAGTCATCGAAGCTCTAATCATGAGCGAACGCGGTCCACTAGGTCACAAACCACATCAATTCAGCAAAGCCGGGGCCTGGCTTATTGTGTGTGCGCTCACATAATTCGTAATTCAAGTGTTTCATAATTCATTTTCCCATGAACGCTCGCCGAACAGTGCAGGTCGAGACTATTCGAGCGGCGCTGACCTCAGTTAGGGAGGCTTTCTGGTGGAGATGGAGCTTGCGGATATGTTGGAGGCCAGCTGCGCGCGTTTTTCTTATCCAGTTCGTTGAGCGCGCCTTCAATCTCGACCCTCCTCGGCTCCAACCATGGCGCGAGCACTAGGTGGGAGCCTAGCTGTTCCAGCGGTTCATCAGCGGTGTAGCCTGGGCCTTTTGTTGCGATTTCTAGAAGGTTTCCGTCTGGGTCGCGGAAGTATAGTGACTTGAACCAGAATCGGTCGATTATGCCCGAGTTACCCACGCCGGAAGCGTTGAGCTGCCGCATGATTTTCAGCTGATCCTCGTCGTCCTCCACAGCCATGGCGATGTGGTGTATGCTGCCGGTGCCGACATCGCCAACCGACGCGGTTGGGGATGCGATATAGCGGAGAAAGTCAGGTTGATCATCGTTCCCGATTGCCAGTATGGCCGTGTCGTCTTGATCTGGGTTTGTTAGTCCGAAGAGACTCTTCAGGCCAAGCAGCTTGTTGAAAAACCGAACCGTAACGTCTGGGTTTCCTGTGACGGGCGTTGCGTGGTTGAACGTTGTAAGCCTCATGTCTTCGGTTATTTCTCTGATGGCGGGAAGCTCGCGGTTTAGCTCATGGAGGTAATCTGGAGTTACGTCTTCAGTGTTTGGCTTTGTGATTTCAACAAGTACTCCATCCGGATCCCTTAGATATAGTGAGATCCGTTGGTCTCGAACTAGTGGGCCAACCACTGAGACAGCGTTCGAGAGCAGCCAAGACCGCCACTTCGGCAACGCCTCCAAGCTTGGAACGGTGTAGGCCAGGTGATGAGGAGAAGTTAGGCCCGGGGATCCTTTTGGCAGATCGGGCCATTCAAAGAATGTTATCGCACTTCCAGTCGTGCCTTTCTCGTTCGCATAGAACAAATGCCGATGAAAGATATCGTCCTGATTCACCGTCAGCTTTACTCGTCTGAGGCCGAGAATCTCAGTGTAGAACCTGCGGTTGACCTCTTGGTTGGAAGTTACGAGAGTGATGTGATGAAGCCCTTGCACCAGGCCCTCAAGGCTAGGTTGAATCGTCGTCATCTTTGTTCTTATCACCAATTTCTTACTGTCATTGTGTTGAGAGAGGGGCTTCCTGCAACCACTCTTCGGATTGAGTTATTCTTCTCGTGAGATCAACCAGGTTGGCGAGGAGCTGTTTCATGAATTGTTTCGCGTCAGCGTCGACTAGCTCGTAGTTTATATCGAATTTCTCGTGAACGGAGGTCACGATTACTGCTGGTTGAGCGACGACGTGCATATTCAAAGCCACGAGGACTTGTTTTAGCTGATCTTGAGCAGATACTCCGCCAAACAATCCAGGCGCTGCACTCATGACGGCTACAGGTTTACCGTTGAAAGAGTTGTGGCCGTAGGGTCTTGACGCCCAATCGATCGCATTCTTCAGAACGCCGGGGAAGGAGTGATTGTATTCTGGCGTAGTGATTAGGATCGCGTCGGCGCTCTCAATGTTCTCCTTGAACCTCTTGACACTTTGAGGAATACCAAGCACTTCTGTGTCTTGATCATAGAGTGGTATTCCGTCGATGCCAACGATTTCTAGTTGGGCAGATGCTGGAAGCAGCTTGGCTGCGGCTTGTAGAAGGAGTTTATTGTATGAGTTCTTTCTGAGGCTACCCGCGAAAGCTAGTATTTTGACTGGTCTTGTCATTTGCGAGCCGGGTTCCTCTGTGGGATGCTGCAGTAGCGGTTCAATCGGGTTCGTTCTTAGATTGGGCGTAACGGCCTACTCCGCTTTACTTAAGTAAGCAAGTAGACACAGGCAAGTATATTAACCCTGCCCGCTTCAGATCAACTTGGTCACGTTCCAATGGCTTCGAAACTGAAGCGCAGTAAGAAAAACGCAAACGGCAACGAAATGTGCCCGATAATCGAAACGATTAGAACACTCGTTACCGAGTCAAGACTCCTAGTCGTGAGACATTTGTTTGCCGGGCCGAAAGGTTTCAATGAACTGTGGCGCGTATCGGGAATTAACTCGAAGACGCTCTCACTAACTCTAAAGTTCCTAGAGCAACAGGGAATTGTCAACAGAGAGATACTGAGCACGAGACCATTCACAGTTCAGTACTCGCTGACGCCTTCGGGCCTTGAACTGAAGCCTGCGTTGGAAGCCTTCGGAAATTGGGGAAGCAGATGGCTACCGGAATTCAACAGCAACCAGACCAAGAACCAATATGCCCTGATTGCGCAAAGGGTTCCGAACAAATGAGAGTGCCGAGCTCAAACCGATAAACTCCTTCATGTAGAACTATTCTAAGTGACTCCATCGAGGGATTAACCAGCCAGTTGCCAACCAGAAGCCCGTATCAACTCGACCATGACCTAGGCCTCGAATACTTCGCGAGCAGCTCGGAAGGTGTTGGTGGCAAGATTCGAGAGAGGATCGAGGATTTTACTGTTGAAGAATTACAAGAGGTCAGCCTATCGGTTCCTGACGGAGAACACACGCATTTCACTTTGGAAAAGAGAAACTGGGACACAATAACTGCGTTGAGGGAAATTGCTAGAGCATCTGGCGTTTCCTACAAGAGGTTCGGGTTTGCTGGCAACAAGGATAGGCGAGCAGTCACGAAGCAGAGAATCTCCGCCTGGCATGTGGAGGAAGAACGATTGCGAACCGTGCGCTTGCCCGGAATATCCCTCTACGATTTCAACAGAAATCATTCCAGGATCACTCTGGGATCCCTAAGTGGAAATCGTTTCGTCGCGACAATCAGAAGGGCCACGCTGAACGGGCAGGAATTGGTTGAAACGTTGAACAACATCAAAACGGAACTGGATGATGTTGGGGTCCCGAATTACTTTGGCTACCAAAGATTCGGCACTACTAGACCCAATACTCACTTAGTTGGCCGAATGATCGTGAAGGGCGACCTTGAGGGTGCCGTCAACAGTTACCTAGGATTTCCCTACGAAACAGAGAGCCCTCCGTGCAAAGAGGCGAGAAATTACTACGACCAAACCCATGATATTACTGGAGCGCTGAAAATTTACCCGCGACGGCTAACATATGAACGATCGATGCTCATCGCGCTTGAAAGTAGACCGCTCGACTACGCCGGAGCCCTCAGACGGCTCCCCACAACCCTCCGGAGGCTGCTAGTGCACGCATTTCAAGCCTACCTATTCAACAAGAACCTAAGCCGACTGCTTCAACGTGGAATTGATCCCAGGAACATGTCAGTCCGCTTGCTAGGTTCTCAGAGTGAATTCTCGACCGGAATACTTGGAGAGATCGAGAAATCCCTTCTTGAGGAAGAAGGGGTCACTTTGCATGATTTTCAGCTGGGCAAGATGCCGGAACTTGGCGTCGAAGGCTCGACTCGAGCCGGGGTCGTGGACGTTGACCCAGAGGTTAGCTTGCGACGTGGGGAGTCAATAGGTGATGGGGACTTGGTCGATGTTCGATTCGACCTACCTAAGGCATCGTATGCGACGACGATCTTGAGAGAGTTCATGAAAACAGATCCGCTGAACTATTGATGGAATCATGCATATTCTGCATTGAGGAATATAGCGCTCAATCTTCACTCTTAGTGAAGGTGAATGAGAAAATAGTGAGGAAATTTGCGCTAAAGCGCTTTAGCGCGATCTGTCTGGGTTTAGATAATGTTGAATGTGGGTGGTTGGGTGTTGTCGAACAGGACTAGTTGGATTGAGGGCCGCGTGCCTAGTTGAATCGGTACAACCATTTGTTTGCCTTGTCTGATTATGCCTACCTGCAGTGTTTGACCCGGGATGGCGTATGTTTCAAGATACGCTGAGAACGCGTCATAGTTCACTACTTTGGCTCCGTTGAGTGAGACGATAACATCGCCGCCGATCATGTAATCTTGACCGTCCACTGTGACGGTTTGAGTGCCGCTTTTGATTCCTGCTTTATCTGCCGGACCGCCGGACACTGTGCCCTGTACCAAAACTCCCCATGTTACGCCTGATTTGGTTACTTGGGCTAGTTGATAGTTCATGTCTGCCAGCGAGACGCCGACGTACGGGTGCTTGTTGTAGCTCCCATCCTTGACGAGGTATGGTAATTCCCTGGCGATTGTGTCGGAGGGTATGGCGAACCCAAGTCCCTGACCGCTGCTGGTTGAGGCTGTGGTGATTCCCATAACTAGTCCATTAGTGTTCAGCAAAGGCCCACCCGAATTGCCGGGGTTTATTGGAGCACTGAATTGCACTGTGTCAGCGATCGAATAACCGCCCAACGTGTCCTCTTGTAAAGTACGACCGACCTGGCTGACGACTCCAACCGTTATTGTTCCGCTCAATCCGTAGGGGCTACCTATGGCGACCACTGACTCCCCGACCTTCAAGGAGGACGAGGCGCCTAGTTGGATTGGGTGAAATTCTGACTGTGGGGCCGAAATGACGGAGACTACGGCGAGGTCACTGTACGGGTCAGAGCCAACAACTTTCGCCTGGTAAGCGTCGCCGTTTGAGAACGTGACTGTATCGTTCGACATACCATCGATTACATGAAAGTTCGTGATGATGTAGTACGAATTGCTGTAGGATACTACCCAGCCGGTGCCGAGTACCTGTCCACTAACGTTCATTGGACCATAGTACGTATCGGTTACAGAATACGCATCCCCACTGACCGTTACGACGCTCGAGTTCTCCATGGCGTAGATCTGGACTGGGTCTAGGGTTTGATTGGAAGACTGAACGACGACGGGGTTGGCGTAGACCTGCGACGTCACGTCAAACGTTTTGGGTTGAACGCCTCCGAGGAGTAGGGTGTCGTAAACGGTGACCGATCCCAGTATTACGATAGTGAGCAGCAGAATTGCAACTGTTTTTCGCGAGATATTTCTTTCAAAGTTCAAACTTTCTACCTCCTTACGGTACATGTTGATTTTCACCAACGACGCCGCGTAGTTACATATAAGCGGGATTCATCTTTGGTGTGCACCAAGAAGCGATTAAGTCCTAACTCCTAGCAGCCAGCCCATTCGTGGAGAATACTCCAGAAACGTTGGGTTTGCGGTGGAAATATGACGTTGACCCGTAATTGTTCAGTTTACGCTAGAATCGTATAGTGACTGGATTCGAATCAGTTTTAGTCAATCGATGCCCAGAGGATTATTGGGGCTAGCAAGTAGTCAAATCCAGCCATACGGAGAGGCCAGTATACTCTCATCGCAGCCCGAACAATTCTCTCCTTGGACAATTCTGGACGAATTTTCCTAGGCATTGATGGAAACATGTACGCCATTGTTCTCTGCTCTGCCGTGGAGTTGTTTTGCACTGACGCTCATAAGCGGTGTTCAAGAGATCGCCCTATTTCGAGAAACAGATTATGTCGAATAACAGATTATTCGCATATTCGACATATGCTCTCATGGAACTAGTATCGCGGCATCGATCGGTCTATCTCCTCTGCCCACGCATCGATGCCTCCTTTCAGATTTTTCACTTTCTTGAATCCGAGTTGGCGCACGAAGTTCACTACCCATCCGCTTCGTTTCCCTGTGTGACAGTAGAAGACGTACTCGTTGTAGAGGCTGAGTTCGTTGACGCGGCTCCGAATTTGGCCTAAAGGTATCAGTCTGCTTCCGTTTATGTGGCAGAGATCATATTCGTTCTGTTCTCTCACATCAATCAGTGTGACTTTGCTTCCACCGTCGACTAACCGCTTCAATTCTTTCGTTGTAATTTCCACTTCCTCTCTCACTTGCGTCTACCCTCGGGGTTTAGCATGTTTAGCCTCGGACGAAAAGGACTTGAACTTATGCAGGGTCAGAGTCGAATGGATTTGGCCCGAAATAGGTTCAGGTCCCGGCACATTCTGACTCGGGTTGTGTTTCTCATAGCAGTTAGGTTAGGAAGGAGATTTTGATCCCAATTTGCCGATATGTATGAACGAAAAACGGACCAGCCTCAGTCCAATTCTGCTAGATGCAAACGGCAGAGTAAGTAGTAGAGCTCATAGAAAATCAATTGCAACGTGATTTCACTATGAAGGTTACAGTTTCTTTCCGTTCAGCATCATGTAGCAGCCGACAGCGATGAAGATGAAGGCGGATAGCAGGTTGAAGATGAAGCTGATTGTGTACGCGGCCAAGTTGCCGCCGCAATAGTACGGGTATGGGTTTGGATACATAGTGTTCACGTATGGCCCTCCTGACGATTGATTTGTCGTAGTGGCATTGGGTTCAATAGGCATAGGCTGTGGAGATGATGTTGTAACACCTAACATTGGCGAGATGTATGGAATATAGCATTGCGTAGTGAGAACGTTCACGATTAAGCCTGAGATTGTCAACAATATGCCGACGAAACTGATCGCGACCACTAACAGCCCAATCCAATAGAGCAGAAACTCGCGCCGACTCGACTCAGATTTCTCCATTCAAAATCAGTCTTGGAGTGATAACCATCAAAGCAGCACATAAGTCTACGAATTAGAACGAACTAGAACTCATCACAGCATCCCCCTTTGATTGCTACACTGTCCGTCTCGTTCTGGAGATCCGACTGCCTTCTATCTCTCTCCAAGACAAGTTTGGAGCAGTAATCAAAAGAATCTGGGGTTTAATGGAAAACCGGCAAAAGTCGTGCCAGGAAATCAACGAACTCTTCCAATCTCTAATGCAGAGCGTACAGAGGAGACTGCTAGATAGTTGTTACACTTACTCAAGACCAGGTTAGGACCATTTTCTCAGGATTAAGTTGAATCTAGACGCTCACAGGTAGAACCGTTTGAAGATATTGACCGCTAAAGACCCACGGATTTCGTCATGATTTTCGTACATCGCCCAATGCTCTGCCGGGTTGGTCACTGGGTCCGGCTCGACGTGCGGTGCGCTGACCAGTTTACCTTCGTACCAGTACACATCAATGTGCAAACGCAAGATAACGTTGTCACCCCATCGTGTCAGTTCGAGTTCATCTTGCGGATATAACTCAGGAAATCCTGCTCGGTGTGCTGCTGTAGGTCCTTCATGTGTTACATCTTGGAGAATCACGAGAGTGTTCCAACCTAATGATTCGTAGCGTCCACGAAGATCCGCCAGGTCCGTTTCGGAGTGCATGAAAATGTCATTGGTGTTCAGATTCGTTCTTTCGGGAGCGCTTGACCAGCCGGGGTTAATCCAACTGATCTGTTCTCCCGGAAAAATCTGTTGCGTATTCTCATAAGTTGCGAAATACGTGCCGTTATAGTCAATGACAGACGGACGGGCACTCAACTTTTTCATCGGATGGTCAGGCATGCTTCACTATCGATCTGAATGAGCGATTTATCACTTTCATATGCGCTGAATACAGCCTGCTACGTTGAGAGTTTTGAAGCTGTCACGGGCAGTTATGTGTGAACAGGTAGCCCTGCGT
>PMBQ01000385.1:0-216 GCA_003152955.1 Candidatus Bathyarchaeota archaeon | reverse complement strand
GTACCGGTAAATTGGGGCTGAAATCCACGACCACCCTTCAAGTTGGTTAACCCAGTAATCTGGTCAACTCGAGTTCATTCCTCCGCCTCACCTGAATGAAGTTTGACGTGGCCTTGTCGTGTTGTCTGACAAAATTCTGCCACCCTGATCTGACTCGAAGAGATATTTTGGCAGTGAACGTGCGCGCAAAGTTGGTATCCCTGCTTGAAGAGAATT
>PMBQ01000451.1 GCA_003152955.1 Candidatus Bathyarchaeota archaeon | reverse complement strand
TCGCAGGCGGTCCTGCAGAACGGAGTGGCTCAAGCGACAGTCACATTTGGAGTCTATTACAATTACTATTACAATCCGCAGGGATATCTTGTCTTCGGAATTTACGATGGAATCACTTCGAACTTGGCAAAAGGATCGGCGGCGGCCTCTCCTACTCCATGTCAATCGCTGGCTGGAACAAGTTACGGGGACTCCGTAGTCTGCGCGCTTGTCCCCGCTACGACTTCCGGCAGAGAATTTGCCTCATTCACCCTTACCTTCAGCTCAGCCGGACAGTACCGTCTCAGCATTGTCTCCTTCATTTGGGATACGAGGAATTTGCAGTCGGGCAGCCAAGTTAGCGGATCCAGTAATACATGGAGTGTCACAATTTCCGTAACAGATCAGACCGTCTTTACCTCCACCGCGCCGCCATTCGACTTCTCCATTTCAGCCTCACCGACTCAGCAGACTGTCGCTCCTGGAGCGAGCACGACCTTCACCGTCTATGTCAACTGGGTATCGGGAGCATCTCAGAACGTGGCCTTAGCTGTAACTGGCGTTCTTCCAAGCGGCATCTCTGCTTCACTGAATCCAACATTTGGCACACCAAGCTTCAATTCTATTCTCTCTATCTCCACGACAACAGCGGCATCTCCCGGGCAGTATCCAATCACGATTGCGGGGAACGCCGGAGCAAGAACACAACAAATGACTGTGGTCTTGACGATTCGGCAGTCGCCTGATTTCAGGATCGATGTGAATCCGCCATCGCAGGCTTCGACTCAGGGTCAGACCGCATCGTACTTGGTCCATGTTTCAGGTTTCAATGGCTTCAATTCGCAAGTTTCTTTGACTATGGCTGGGCTTCCTGCCGGAGTTGGAGGCGTTTTCAGCGTACCATCATCTCTTCCGGACTTTTCCTCGACGCTTACCGTGACCATTCCAACTAACGCGCCAACCGGTTCATTCACTGTGACCATAACCGGATCGGGTGGGGGTATCACGAGAGTCGCAAACGTGATTCTGGTCATAAATCCCTCACAGATTCAGCCTCAAACGACGACCGAGGCGAGCATCTCAGGAACACAAACCACGACAACTTACACAGCGCCAACAATGACATTCGGCTGTTCAGGAAGCTCTTGCACGTTGGATGGCATAACTGTAACTCAATACTCCCAGCCGAATTCTTCGACACTGCAGTCATCCTCGCCCATTCCAGTATGGGTTTGGTTGTTGGGTGCCGTTGCAGGGATCGTAATGATCATTGTTGCCATCGTGTTGAAGAAGAAACCAGGACAAGAAAGAACAGGCAGCCAGAACAACAAACCGACACCGTCCATGATTGTACCTACTTCCATGTCCAAGTCTGTCGCAGGCGAATCTCTTGACGAACGCGTTCTAAGCTACGTGGAAGGGCATCATGGGGAAATATCGATCAGCAGAGCTGCCTATGAAATTGGGGTGACCGAGTCCGAGCTGAAGGAATCACTCTCAAGACTTTCACAGAAAGGTTTGATTCGAAGGGAAGCAGGTTCATGATATTGATGCTTGCGAATACTCCTGAGAATGGCCTAGGTTCTGGGTGCGCCGCATTTGCCGGAGAATTTTATTCCAGGTGGAAGCTGGGCACCGAAGTACACGATTAACTTGATTGACTATCTCAATTTCTTCGAACATTGGAATGACATTTTGTCGAAATCCAAGAATGGAGGCTCAGTCGCCCAGCAGGCGAAGATCGAAGTGCAGAACTTCTACTCTGAAAGTCGTCGACGCGCTGAGAGTCGGAGTGAGAGGGTCTGGTCCTTGATTTCGAGTCTTGTCGTGGCGTTACTTTCAGCCACTCTTGGATTCGTGTTTAGATTCCTCACTCGTGGGTAACTGGGCGCACACATATCAGAAAGCCAAAAGACCTCTTCTCTTGATTACCTATTGGGGAATGCTGACTGTACGAAGCTGCAGTATTGGCTTGTAATTCTGATAATTTCAACCTGGATAGATGGAATCACTACGATATGGGGAACTATGATTCGCAGCAGTCACGAATTGGACCCCATAGTCTATCTTATGGGTGGTCCGTTGGGCTGGGGCTTCGCAACTAGCAAGTTTGTCGTCGGTCCTATCTTGTTTGGTGCAATGACCTATGGGGCTTTGAAACTCAAGAATCCAGATGCGCACCGCATACTTGGACTTGTTGTCAAAGTGGAGACGGTTATAGCTGCGCTTTCTCCCGCATGGTACTTCGTCCAGTTAGCAATCGGATTCTTCGCGTGGGAAGAACGGAATTAGGTTGTGCAGGTTTTTTTTTGGGGGGGGGAGGTGCGCGCACCAGTATACCCACACGCACAAAAACCACGAAAAACGGGCTGGGGAATAATTTTCAAGGACCCACAACTCAGACGATTGACAGGAGATTTTTGGATGTCAGAAGAAAGGTGCGTTATTTGTGGTTGCAGGGATTACAGGTTGATTGGCTGTTCAAACCATAGGGCAAGAAAATGTAGCTGTTATGAGAAATGACGATATCTAGAATGATGGTTCAATCTCTTCCCCTGATGTCATTTCACGTCCTCACCTTAACAGTCAGGTCTTGTAACAAGAGTTCTTCCAGTCGGATGTAGGCTTCATTGACCATGGTGGAGGCTACGCCAAAGGGAAGGAACCTCTGCAGGAGCCCTCTTCTTGGTCTCTGGAACACTATGCGTCTGGGGACTTTTCCAAGCTCTGAGGCCAGCTCTATTGCGCGGTTCTGGTCGCCCAGCTCATCAACCAATCCGAGCTGCAGCGCTTTCTTGGCTGTGAAGATTTCTCCCGTCGCGAAGGCCCTCACCTGCTCGTTCCCAAGCTTTCGGAATTTCGCGACTGAGTCAACAAATTCGTTGTAGATCTCGTCGCTTAGCTCCTGTTCTTTCTTCCTTTCTTCATCAGTTGGTTCTCTATGGAATGATCCCATGTCCTTGAGCCTTCCGCTCTTGACCACCTCAATGTTTATGCCAAGTCTATCCAGCAAGCCTCGCAGTATCGGCATGACGGATATCACTCCGATTGAGCCGACCAAGGCGCTTGGGATCGCGACAATTCTAGTGGCCGGACTAGCCGCCATGTAGGCTCCAGACGCGGCTACGCCCTGAACAAAAGCCACCACGGGTTTTGTTTCGGCGAGCTTGGCTATTGATGATTGAAGATAGCCGGAATCAGTAGCTGAACCGCCGGGCGAATCTATTAGCAGGAGTACCGACTTCGCACGTCTGCTCCTACGCAGCCCGTCAAATATCCAGGCATATTCGGATGACCTAATTCGTGAGCCTATGGGCCCAGTAAGTTCTACGGCCGCGATATGAGATCGAGGGATAATCATGTTTCCACAACACTTGACTTAGGTGAACCTTCGCTGAATACGCCATTCAACCAGCCCAAGATATAGACTCGGTATCCAGGAACTGAGTCACTTGGACCACTACGAGTTCAATTTGCGAGAACCGATTCCTGAGTCGTACTGAGCCACCTTGTGTGTGGTACTAGTGATGCGCACACACACTTTTTTGACGACGAACGACGGTTCAAATTCAGTTGCCGCACAAGCAGAAGCACACTTGCGTGCGGTTGTCGGATGATGGTGATCTAGTGGAGGTCTAAGCGGGGTATGTGCGATACTTCTTTCGGCCACATTCTACGCATAGCATTACGCCGAGGGGCATCGTGTGGTGAAATTGATGCTGGTGCCACATGGTCGCTTACCGCTCAACCATCGAGAAACGCGCTCTTGGTTTCATATCGATCTACAAGGTATCATAGGTGTTGTGCGCATATAAGGATAGGTATTTATACTGTTAAGTTCGTAATGGCGCGCGCCGCCAAACCAGACTCGTGACAACACAACTGAACAAAACTCAACCCAACAGAACACGCTACAACACAAGACCAGGTATGCGAGCGACCGCATTTGAAAGAACTAGTGACTCATCATAACGTAGCCGAAGACGTTCTGGATGTGATTTAGGAGTGACAAGTAATCCCCTGTAAAGAGATAGATTATGACGGCGATTAGGGGCACGTACCTCTCAATACTTAAGCGTTCCATTGATAGCACAGTGATGTACCTCTGAATCTGTGTGGTACACTCCCACACATATAAACCTCCACTCAAAAATCGACATAGAACCAGAAACTATGGCAAGAATCAAGCGAGCCCGTTCGGAACTTTAGATCAACGAACGAATAATGAAAAATAGTTGAAATTTTGGGGGGCTGAAAACCATTGCAACTCGTAGTCCTCCGCCTTACCTGTTAGCGAACCGAACACACTGACACTTGAATAATCATGGCCAAGACGGCTCGCTAGAAGAGACCCTTGAGTTCAATCTAGTAATAGTGTTAGGATAATTAGCCGTCGTCGAGTTAGCCGTGTTTATCATGCAACGAATTCTACATTATTCTGATGGGGATGGTTAGATTGGTCCTAGTCTTCTGGTTCTTGAACTAGTGGCTCATCATGACGTAACCGTAGATGCTTGCTAAGATAATTACCACACCCACGAGTGCGAATAGAATAGCAATCCACCTCGGAGGTCTCTGCGACACTGTTCTCCTACGCATACTAATCACGTTCTTAACAGAGCAAACAAACCCGCCTTAGATTAAGACGGACGTTAGGCTTCGTTAGCGCATGAATCTATAGGCAGGTATTCTTACACTCCAACCAACTGCTGCGTTAGTTGTTTAGTTCTTCGGTCGTACAAGTAGTCGAACAAAGCTCCCCAGAGCAAGCCAGTAAGCACACCTTCCCTAACACCAGCCCGCCCCAAAGGAACAACAGCAGAACTAAGAGTTGCAGAGAATAGTACGATATTCTGGGACCTTCTAGTTGATCACGAGTGTAGTCCTGTTCGATATTGACGGGACGCTAATATCGAACTCCGCGGCTGGGGAAGATGAAGAACGGCGTTATCGCAAGGCTATCTATGATGTGGTTGGCGCGCATCCATCAGTAGTTGCGTCGCGTTTTGCAGGCATGGTGGATCCACAGATTTGCAGGGTACTTCTGGCTGAGACCGGCCTGGATGATAAGAAAGTAGAATACTTCTTGCCCAAATTGCTCTGGCGGATGGGTGAGATTTATCGTGACATGGAAAAGGGGCCCATGTTGAACGAAGGAGTCGAAGAACTGTTGCGTATCCTTACAAAATCAAGAAACCATATTGTAGGAGTGCTCACCGGCAACCTTACAGCAGTTGCCACCGAGAAATTGAGGGTGACTGGAATCGATTCATATTTCGCTGAACGTTTCTGTGCTGACAACTATTTTGACCGCAACCGTCTGGTTGAAGACGCTGTAAGAACATGTATGACGAACTATGGGCTGTTAGAGCGCGAGAACGTCGTCATTGTTGGTGACACGCCAAGAGACATAAGCGCAGCCAACGCGGCTAAGGCTACATCAGTTGGGATCGCTAGTGGCGTATTCTCGTTGGCACAGTTATCTCAGGCGAATCCTACGAGGGTTTTTTCTGATCTCAGACCATCGAGAGAACTACTGAGCGCACTCAGCTTGGGAACACAACCAGAGGGGTGTCCGTAGGCCTTCGGTCGTAGACTCTAATGGCAAGGTTGCTGTTTCTAGACGATTCGATTATGCATCGAGATGGGGGAAAAAGGGATTTCAGCCCCGATTTACCGGTACAAATAGACTCTGGTCAAGGATCCAGCCGCAATCGCTCCCAGGTCAAATTTAGTCGCTCCCGCAGACCATACGCCTTTTCTGGGAACTAACGACGGCCATCCAGCCGTCCTCTCAGTTAGGGGCCCCTTAAACCTCCTGCACCAGTTTAACCATGAAGTCGTCATTGCCAGTATTCTGAGCGAAGGGCTTTTGAAGTCAATCGCCAGCATCTAACCAAGTAGAATGAGTCAGAGCAGGCGTTGAGGTGGGTGCAAGTCCCACCTCCCGGCGCCAACAGACTAGTTATGACTTTCACCGGACTTTTTGCCCATCAAAGTGAGTATTAATGACGTTCTAAGGCGTGTTTCTGCGGACGTAGACACTGCATGGCTACCTGTCCACACATTATTGCCCGTGGCAGTGTCAGGCTCCTATCACATAGCCTACTGAATCGAACGTACGCCGTCTGGTTGTATCTCCCATTTACGGCCGCACGCTTCACAATTGTAGTATAGGATCGTAACGTAATCTTGGCCTTGCCACATCTCAACTCTCGAGGTAACTGGCATCCATTCACGACAACATGGGCAATCCAACTACGCCACATGCATTGCAAAGGTTCGTTAGTCTGGAATCTCCTAGTCCATTCGAAGATTGCCCACGACTATGTTATGGAGGAATCTCTGACTCCTTGATTTCGTCGAGCATGTCGGTTATCTCAATGTAATTGTCTGCTATAGCTCGCAACCAACTGTTGCATGAATGAGCAAAAGCCGCAACCCAGACCAATTTCCCGCGGCGTTTCAGGAGTTCAACCACTTGGACATAGTCTCTATCTCCTCCGCACAGCAGAGCAATGTCGTAATCGTCCTGTATCAGACCGACAAGCATATCCGAAATCAGCCTTCCATCAACGCTTTTTCCAGCACTAACCCTCACTACGTGGATGCCTTTTCGTTCTAACTGCTGATAGAATAACTCACGAGTGTTCTCTTCTTTCACATATGCATAACTGCCCACATTTCTTTGGTTCTGTGTCACATGAGCTACTAAGGATTCAAGCTTGATTTTGCTACCTCCTTTCTCGTATGCGGCAGAGAAAATGTTCGCGCTATCAATGAAGATCATTAGACGTAGTTGGGTGCTCAAATGGAATCCCCTTGGCTAAGGTTTCGGAGCATGGGACTTATCGCTTTGGTACCGTTCCCTTAACCGTCTTCAATAGGCAGTAATCAGTCTCGTTCCCAGCGGAGAATGGATTTTAGCCTTAATCTAGCGGTATATGCTGCCCTACCACCAGAAGACAATTAGCCCTTCTGTGCCCTGACTGCCATCTACCGGTGCGTGATAGGAATTAGGTTAGATTTGGTGAGAGGCAAAAGCGTCCTACATCACAGCAGGGATACGGTTAAATCCATTCAAACACCGCGCCTAGTTCCATCGGCGACTTGTAGATATAATGTCTACAATGCGTTGTGCTATGATCGGATCGTTTGGTGAAGAAAAGTTGAAGATTCAAAGATCGTTGTTCGTTGTTGTGATGATTCTCTCCTCAGCTTTGATGGTGAATTCAGCGTTCGCTCAGTCATCCCAAGTCTCGTATACCGTTAACCTGAACGCGTTCAGTCTGCAGGTAACGTACCCATCTCAAGTTAAGCCTGGGGACGCATTCTCGGTGAACGTCCAAGCCAATCCGAAGACCAGCGTCGCATATCTCCAGACACTAACTGCGACAATCTATTACGCTGACACGGGCGGTCTCCATAACATTGCAACTCAAACCCTATTCAGCAACAATGCGTATGGCTACGGAAATTACGCAGCTTCAAGTTTCACCAAGAGCTTCACCGTGAACGTGCCCCAGAATGCCACTAGAACCTCATTGGTTGCCGTATTCACAGAAGCGGCACAATCCAACTACTACAACACATACTACGGCTATGGCTATGGTTATGGGCTGCACAACTACAGCGGGTACTACCAGGCAAACCCGTTCCAGGTTTACCCTCCGTATTACTCAGGCACGACAACCGATGATGCGATTGCACCATTGTCATACATCCAAGCAAGCACCCCTGAATACGTGACTCTCCAGTCCACGTACCAAATGCTGCAGCAGCAACTTAACCAGACACAAGCCCGACTGACACAGTACCAAGCGCAACTGCAACAAGGACAGGCGCAGAACCAGCAACTGCAAAATACGGTCGCTCAACAGAACGCGACGATCAGCCAACTAAACCAGCAACTCGCCACCATCAGCAGCATGACGCAGACCTATCAGTTGCTCGCTCTATCCCTAGGCATCATAGCAGTGATCTTCGCGGTGTTCGGAGTTTACGAATGGAGAGCTAAACAGAAGACCACGAATACTCCCGTAACCTATTCCGGCCAACCTAAAACCCAAGAAACTCGCAACGCCACCGACACCTAACTCCCAACTTAGATAATGCCTGCAAAGTTTCCTTGGCGCATGTTAGTGCCTGAACCGGCCCCACTTCTAACGCTGAAGCTTCATTCTCAAATTGGGTATGGGATTTCAGCCCCAATATGCCGGTATACATGACCCAGCAATGCAAAGCACCTCTCTAAGATCAGCTCTCCCATCAAGAGCGAAGCTGACGATTGCGGAGTCGGCATCTCTCCAGACTGACGGACCAGCCAGGAGAAATATGCAAGTGTTAGGGAGGCTATCACGACCGTGCCCTCAAGAACGGAATAGCCGAAGGGTGCTACTTCCGGTTGCATTAAGTGAGCCTGGTCGGCGAGAACTTGCAGAATGTTGAGAATCGCCGCCAGGATGCCGAGTATTAGTCCTGCGCATCATCTAGACTATTTTGCCCGCTCATCTACCGTTGCGTGATTAGTGTTTCCGAGCGTGCCAGAGTCCGATGGCGACTATCAAGCATGTAAATGTAGTTGAGATCAGAAGCGCCCATTCCGGGATTGCACTCGTCTGAATTGTCGTGGGAATTGTTGTTGTTTGGGTTGTCTTGGTGGTTTTCACTTCAGGGAAGGATGTAGTCACGGTTCGTATCATGAGATTTCCGTTAGGTAATCCATGTTGCTCAGCGTACGTCGAGTACGGGATCCAACCCTGAGTGGTTTGA
>PMBQ01000247.1 GCA_003152955.1 Candidatus Bathyarchaeota archaeon | reverse complement strand
TCGTTACTGATAGGAAGATCCTCTTGAGAGGGTTGCCAGCTTCACCAGGAATCGGCGCAGGCAAAGCACACCTCATACCCACCTCGGACCGAGTGAACGAGTTCCAACGTGGAGAAATTTTAGTAACACAAATGACTGCCCCTGATTGGGTTCCAGCCATGAAGAAAGCGAAGGCCATCGTCACCGACAGCGGAGGAATGACCTGCCACGCAGCAATAGTAAGCAGAGAGCTGGGAATACCTTGCATCGTAGCAACCAAGAACGGGACAAAGATCATGACATCTGGAATGGAGGTGACGGTGGATGCGAAGAATGGAGTTGTTTATGCTGGAATCATCCCAGAGGCTATAAATCAACAGCCGCAATCAAGCACATTCACGAGCGGATCAGGATTGGCTGAAGCGCCCATAACCGGAACGAAGATCTATGTGAACCTAGGCGAACCAGAACTCGCTGAAAGAACTTCCCGATTGCCCGCCGACGGCGTCGGCCTCCTCCGCATGGAGTTCATCGTCAGCGATCACATAAGAAAACATCCAATGTGGCTTCTTGAAACAAAGCATCCGGAGGAATTTGTCGACCGACTGGCCGAAGGACTCGCCACCTTCTGTACGGCCTTCTATCCAAGGCCTGTGGTTCTCAGATTCAGTGACTTCAAGACGAACGAATACGCGAAGCTGGAGGGCGGAGAGAAATATGAAGCCTCCATAAAAGAAGCTAATCCTCTGCTAGGCTTCAGAGGCGCATGCCGTTACACCGACCCGAAATTCGAACCCGCCTTCAGACTTGAAATCGCAGCGGTCAAGAAAGTCAGAAACGAGATGGGCATGAAGAATTTGTGGTGCATGATTCCGTTCAATAGAACTGTGGACGAATTCGTAAAAGTGCGAGATCTATTGCGACAAGAGGGGCTCAAGCAGGATGAGGATTTCAAGCTATGGATAATGGCTGAGATACCTAGTAACATAATCCTAGCTGACGAGTTCTGCAAGGCCGGCGTTGACGGGTTCTCGATAGGAAGCAACGATCTGACCATGCTGATACTAGGAGCTGACAGGGATAATGAAGTGCTTGCGCCATTGTTCGACGAACGGAACCTAGCAGTTAAGAGGGCGATAAAGAGTCTGATCGAAACGGCCCATCAATACGGAAAAACCGTCAGCATCTGCGGCCAAGCTCCGAGCGTGTATCAGGATTTCGCAAAATTCCTAGTCGAGTCAGGAATTGATAGCATGTCAGTCAACCCAGACGTCGTCCTTCAGACCAAGAGACTCGTGGCCCAAGTTGAACAACGGATACTCCTGGAAAGATCAATGGGCAGGAAATAAGACTCACCTCAAGAAAAATCGAGGCAAAGTGTACACAAGGTTAACGATAAGCCGGCAGTCGCACCGCAGCGACCCCAAGCCGTACCAAANNGATAATACAATTAAGGGATCTTTAGTATTACGTCCCAAACATGAAACAAAGGTACAGCATGACGCTCGACCCCGTGCTAATGCATAAAATCGACCTCCTCGTCGACGGAACTAGATTCACAAACCGTTCTGAAACCGCAGAGTTTCTGCTGAAACTTGGAATCGAGCGGTTCCGTCCCGAACGCACTGCGCTAATACTCTGTGGAGGACTTGAGTCGCGCGTCCGCCCGAGCTCATTCTCCACACCCAAGCCGCTGCTACCGATCGGCTATCAACCCCTTCTTGAATATCAGGTCGAATACTTGAAACGCTACGAATTTGATAGAATCATCCTGGCGATTGGCTATCTTCAGGAACAAATCGTACGCTACCTTGATGAACACAAACTCGGCGTCCGATTACGCTACAGCTTCGAGAAAGAACCCCTCGACACTGGAGGAGCGATCAAGAACGCTGAAACACTAATCGAATCTGACTTCCTAGCGCTTAATGGAGACGTGATATTCGCAGGCTTGGACCTTGACAAACTCATGTACGCACATAAGAAATCGAACGCAACAGCCACAGTTGTCCTAGCAAAATCAAGTAACGCTGGGAGGTTCGGAGCGGTAGAACTTGACGCAGAGAACAAAGTGGTGAGCTTCATCGAGAAACCTCGCAAACAAGTAGCTGGGGAGTCCTGGGTAAACGCCGGCGTCTATGTGATACGCCCGTCGGTTTTTGCAAAGATTCCCAAAGGCAAGCATACTTCGCTTGAGCTTGATGTCTTTCCCAAATTGATGCGCGAAGGGACAATTTCAGGCTACAAACACGAAGGGTATTGGGCTGATGTGGGTACCCCTGAAGATTACTTGCGCGTTCAGAAGGACCTGTTAACTGGCGTCTTCAAACCACAGGAGGCAACCGCAAGAAACACTCGATAACATTTGAGTACTACGACAGCATCGGTATCCTGCTCTTCAAATCTTGCAGAATATCGGCTCCTTGGCTCGTAAAACTGTCTTGTGATAGCTGCCGCTTTGCCTCGTCGTCGCTATCCATTTTCTCAGGTGCCTTTTCTCCGACAAGTGCTTCGAACATCTTCCGCCAGCTGCCAGGTGTAGCTTTGGGGGATTCATAGTTCGCGAGTACGCATGCAGCCGCGGTCCAAGTGCGAGCAACATTTGCTACGTTGTAGCCACCACCTCCGAAGACCACTAATCGCCCATTTGCCACTTCATGCGCTAGGTCGTGGACCGTTTGGACAACTTCCCGATATGTTCTCGTTGTGATCTGAAGGTGAGCGAGAAGGTCGTTAGCATGAGAATCCGCTCCGCATTGAAGCAAGAGCATTTGAGGGCGATATCTTCTGACCGCGAGCGGAACTATCTTCATGAAAAGGTCGATGTAGGTCGAGTCATCGGCAAAAGGGGAGAGGGGCACGTTTATTTTGAGACCGGTCGCTTGGCCTTCTCCAAGCTCTCGCGTAAGTCCTGTTCCAGGGAACAAGTGGCGACCATCCTCATGGAAGTCTATGTCCAGAACCGCAGGATCTGAGTAGAATCCATACATCACACCGTCACCGTGATGCGCATCCACGTCCAAGTAGAGAATCCTCTCCAGACCATACTTCTTCTTGACGTAGGCAATTGAAATCGCAGGATCGTTGAAGACGCAGAACCCAGACGCACGATCAGGATATGCATGGTGCAGTCCTCCTGCGATATTGATGGCATGTGAGACCTTGCCCGACATGACCGAGTCAATGGCGGTTAGCGAGGCGCCTGCTCCCAAGGCGGATGCTTCATAACAGCCCTTGAAAACCGGCGTATCACCCATGTCAAGATAGCCGGTTCCAACTTCGCTCATCTGCTTGACATGTTGAATGTAATCCTCATGATGAAAAAGCAACAGTTCGTCACGACTAGCCTCTCGCGGTGAGATGACCTCGACATTCTGAGCAGAGAGCAGTCCAATGGACTTCATTAACTCGTATGTGAGCTTCAACCTGGTCGGCTTGAGCGGGTGAGTCGGACCAAAGTCATACTCCTGAAACGTTTCGCTATAGACAACACCCAATGTCTGGGTCATCGAAGAATCATCATCTCGCATGATTTCCTTGGACACGGTATGACTATTCACGAGGTAACAGTTTCAGTGCCCCTACGTATGATTTCCGCATACATCACGATTTGGGACACCTTCTCGACTGAGGTTCTCAGGGGCGCCTGATTTTCATTGACCTAAACTTAAATAATCCATAAGGAATAACTGAGGCGGGTGTCAAAAGTGCTACACTCACCAGAGACCTTCAAGCTCGCAATAACCGAAAAGGCAGCTGAGAAAGTCAGGGAAGCAATGGAAAAACAGGGCAAAAACGACGCTGGCCTACGTCTATCTGTCTTAGGGGGAGGCTGCAGCGGTTTCCAGTACGGCCTCGCGTTCGACAAAAAGAACGACAGCGACCATGTAATCGAGGCCTATGGTGTCAAAGTTCTGGTCGATGAACAGAGCGCTCAGTATGTTGATGGTTCGGAGATTGACTTTGTGGAGTCAGTAATGGGCGAAGGGTTCATGGTCAACAATCCGAACGCAGTTGAAACATGCGGCTGCGGGCACTCTTTCAAGCCCAAGTGACCCACAAGTTCTCCTGAATCATTCTGAATTCTATCGTCTTTCTGAAATTTCAACCCAAGGCGTTTAGCAAGGTTCGATTGTAGATGGCGGCTTTGATGTCGTAGCGTAGCTAACCCATGTTACCCCGGGCACTTCACCAGTAATCCGGTTGCTGATCTCCTCCAATACATCCTCAGGGACTCTTGCCCAATCCGCGGTCATTCCATCAAGCGATTTGACTATCCGGACCGTGACTATGTGGCCGAGTTTCCGCTGATCTCCAAGGACTCCTACAGCCTCATCATCGCCAACGACAGCGAACGCTTGCCAGACACTGTCGTAAAGTTCTCGTCTCTTCAACACTTCCTCGACAATAGCGCTCGCTTCTCTACAAATCCTAAGCTTCTCTTCAGTCACTTCACCTACGACACGCACACCAAGACCCGGGCCTGGGAACGGGTGGGTTTTGGTGTTGGAGTCAGGTAAACCCAGCTCCTTCGCTATTCTCCGCACTTCATCTTTGTATAGGAATCTTAGTGGCTCGATGATCCGAAATCTGGACCACTCCGGGATTCCGCCCACATTATGATGGGTCTTGATGCGAGACGCTGGGCTACCT
>PMBQ01000298.1 GCA_003152955.1 Candidatus Bathyarchaeota archaeon | reverse complement strand
GGATATTGTCAACCGCCGAGTCAAGCTCCACGAAAGCCAGGTCAAACTCGGCGTTCCGAGGGCCTAAGCTGACGTGATTGAGCGCTCGGAGTTCTTGTATGCGACTCACGGGCAACGAACATAAATGACGAGGATAACCTCAACTTGGCGATTCTGGTCGCCTGCATGGCTGTGAATGAACAGCACAAGTAGAAAGCGTCGATTCTCAACTCTGGATGACATTGAGGGGACGAATGCCGAGACGATTGAAGATGGCGCCGACGATCAACCATCAGACGAACCGGTTCAGGAAGATCCGGTCAAGAACGCCGCAGCCGTTTCACTTGGTAGATTGGGCGGTCTCAAGGGGGGCAACGCCCGAGCAAAGAGCATGACCAAAGCCCAGCGGAGTGACTCAGCTCGAGTCGCCGCCACTGCGCGATGGCGAAAAAGAAGTCCAAAGAAATAGGCATCGTTCTCGCACGGAGGGGGTTTGCCCGCNNAGGCATCGTTCTCGCTCGGAGGGGGTTTGTCCGCCGGCCGTTT
The DNA here is from genome assembly GCA_003152955.1 of Candidatus Bathyarchaeota archaeon. The sequence continues at coordinate 2,638 of PMBQ01000298.1, read as the reverse complement.
CAAGTTCCTCTCAACATTTGCACTAAGCTAATCAACAAATTACATTTTGATGTGGGTTTCTCCCTTCATGTGGGCACTGCGGCGATGAGTGCCGGCTTCTTCCCGTACGCCGGCAATATCGGAAGTGCGCCGCTTCTGTAACCAATTGTTCCGGATTGACGATGTCTCTGGAATGGAAGTGATCAGATTGAATGTCAAGAATATGTGGCATTATCAAACCTGGCCTGACTCCTGACCACGGACCGGCCTTACTCCAACGACTGATTGCGCCGATGCTTCACTCATCTGACTTCACCCCTGAGACGTGGTGCAAGTACGGAGTCGCATTTGGGCGGATCTTCTTCAAAAATCTCAACTTCTCCACCCACGCCTACCACAGCACCGACAATCAAGTCTATTGTGCTTTTTGTGGTTATCTTCGTGATCGCGCAGCCCTCGGTCGTCGCATGAACCGCGAGGACAAGGGTATTGATGAGTCGCGCTCACCGGCCGAAATTGTTGCCCACCTCATGGTCTCGCACGGAGCCTCCTTTCTCAAGGAGCTTTGCGGTAGCTTCGTCTTTGCCCATTGGGATGCAAGATCCGCTACAATATCTCTCGGTACCGATCGGTTCGGAGTAATTCCTCTCTACTATAGTCACTCCGGGGCACAACTCATATTCGCTTCGGAGATCAAGTCCATTCTGAACTTGATTCCGGATCAAACAGTGAATTTCTCGGCGTTCCAGGAGATTCTGGCTTTGGGACATCCCCTGGCAGCCAAGACCGTCTATTCGTCAATTCACAGACTTCCCCCTGCTTCCATTGTGACATTTCAAGCCGGTAAACTGGAAACGAAGCGCTACTGGTGGTATGACCAATTGCCAGCGCCCCCAAAAGTGTCCGTTACTGAGTTCGTAGATACCGCCCAAAATCTCCTCAATCGGTCGATCGGTGCACTCATGGAGCAGATCGATGCTCCTGTATGTATGCTCAGCGCCGGATATGACTCCCGAAGAATATTCCTGGAGTTGGTCAGGCACCCTAAGTCTATTAGAGCTTTCACTGCTCCTATCGTCCACTCAGACGGCAGATTCGTCTGTGATGTTCTCATCGCTCGTGCACTCTGCAGGCGATTTAACGTCCAGCACTTTGCCTCCAAGCTCCCGCCAAATTCCGACGCTGGTCGAATAGCCCGACTTACCAGTAGACTTCTGGACTTTGAAACCGGCTCCCACGCTTGGGCGTTGCCACTAATATCGAGTATTCCCGTGGCCTGTGGCGTCAATTTCGATGGGTTGGGAGGTGACATTCTTTTCGAATCAAACTTCGTGTATGAAGCGGAGGCCGCTCACAGCGATGATCCGGCCTGGCTCGCTTCTGCGGTACTGGCCAGATTCCCCGATCTGTGGTCTTCACATTTTNNATCGACGCCACCCCGATCGTCGAGAGAATTGAACAAATTATTCGGCAAATCCCGGTGTTCGATCACCGTTACACACTATTCTACCTGACAAACTGGTCCAGACGTATGACTTCCACAATGACCAATGGCTTGTTGTCGCTGAAGATCGACTCGGTGTTTCCCTACCTGGATTATGACTTGGTCGACTTCCTCTTCTCCATCCCGCCGCTAACCAAGCGGCACAGCGAAGTTACCAAGCTCATGCTCAACACGAGAGATCAGAAATTGGCTGATACCATTCCAACCTCTCATTACCCAGGAATCTATTCCAATCCTGACTACCATTGCAGGCCGTTCTGCGAAGCGCTCCCACTCAATTACTTCCGATCCAACCAGACTGACCTGTATCGCAGTGCCGCCGCAGGCGCACTCGCCACTCGCGGTGTCTTTGGAGAGTTATCGCGTCACGCGCAGTCTGCAGCACTGGCATTTGCGTTGACCCANNAGGTTCTGGATCGTTCCTGGCCCCTCACAGGTGTCGGACAGTTTGCGCACGTGCGACGCACAATCGAAGACCCCAATTGGGCCGCCGAGTCTTTGGAACAGGCAAGGAACTACCTGTTTTCAATGAATGCGGCTTGCACCCTGTAAGCCAGCGCCGCTGGTGGCAAGATTCTGGACTCAAACCCTTTAACTCGAGGCAAAGTCGCTCGCGGTAGTTCCCAACGGACCACACCCACCGGTACAATGTTATCGCCGTACGGCAGGTATCCCCCCAAAGAGCTAGCCCCACTTTCATACGTTGGAGCGATTGTCGCTTCGGCAGTTCTGGCTACCTTTTATCGAGGAAAGATTCTCGATATCCCATCCCCTTGCCGGCCAGCGGGCTCGCCATGGGTATGTGGACAGTGGACGCAAACACCTTTAGAATGGTGTTTATTCGGAAGACCACTCTCAACGCCTTTGCAGCAATCCGCTGCGAAGGCGCTGAGTTGTGGGTCTAATCCCTCAGTAAGGCATGTATGAAATTCCTAAGTGTTGCCGTTCTGCTGGCCCTGATTCTGTGCACTCAGAAAACCGCTCATGCTCAACAATCTGGGGNNCGTCTTCTATACCAAGTACAATAAGTACGGCGATCTCAAGGATGATGATCCCGAATACAACCCCAAGGAACACTGGGGATGGGTAGCGCTGAAAGTCACCGGCCAAAACGTCTTTACCGTATCGGTCGATCGTTATGTGTTTAGATACGAT
>PMBQ01000032.1 GCA_003152955.1 Candidatus Bathyarchaeota archaeon | reverse complement strand
AGCGCTAGTTCTCGGCCACTCCACCCCGCAAGTAGCATATTCAGCCATGCCTCAGCCACCAGCCTCACACATATAAAATATCCCATAACAGAGGACGGCAAGATATGTCGTGTATATACCGAAATGTCCTTTCGGTCCATTCGGTATTTCCACCGTACAACCTGATCCGCTTCGCTACTCAGGTTGTCCTCGACTCCTGCTCAGGGCGAAGCCCCGAGACCCCAGGAGAATTAGCCAAATGGGCAGGAATAAGAAAGCCGAGATCCGAAAAGGCTATCTAATCAAATTGCTTGAAGAAGAGCGCCGGCAAATTGAAGAGAAAGCCTTCATTGCGGGACTGACAACGAGCGAGTATATCCGGCGCTGCGCATTGAAGAAGCAGGTCAGATCAAGGCTGGAGCTGAAAGCTCTCGGAGAGCTTAGCAAGTTGGGCGGTCTGCAAAAGCATCTACTGATAGAGATCAAAATGCACCCACACGAGTCAGAGCTGCGCGGGGAATTGAATAAAACCCTCTCGGAACTCTCGAGCGCGATCAGGACTGTATCGAAGGCAATTTGCTCCAAACAATGAGGTAATCATGAGCATCTGGTCGGATAGAGCGATTGACTACGTATCAATAGGGAACTATATAGTTGACTTTACGAGCTTCATCTCGACCCCGCGTATCGCCCTGCCTTGCGGGATAGTTTGATTGAAAATCGGGAGTTCACGCCATGCCCTCGCTGCGTCCGGCGCGTCCGCATCGTAATACTTCTCTGGATTTCGATAAAGAAATTGCTAGGTCCCTCGGCTTCAACATAGGCTCCAAAACCTACCATACCGCACCTTCTTCTATGCCGCGACCAAGTCCTTATACATGATCCTGACACCAACGCTTTTGGCCAGTAGGGAGTCGATCCGGCTCATCGTATGGTTCCTCACGTTGCCCTCGTTCAGCCGGAACGAAAACTCGTCCACATACCGCTGAAGATGCTTCTCGCTGAACGAGTGGTACACACCATAGAAGCCGCGCTTCAGGACGGCCCACACGCTCTCGATGCCATTGGTATGTGCCATGCCGTTCACGTACTCCTTGGCGCTGTGGTTGACCGAAGCATGGTCATACACCAAGTCCATACCGATGTAGGAGCCGTGCTCGTCGGTATAGAGGGTAGATCCAGGAATCACAGCGTCGATAACGGTGGCCTGAATCGTAGCTGCATCGGTGCTGGAGAGCACTTTACCCCTGATTTTACCTCCGCGTTCGCGCATTCCCAGAACAGCGATCTTGCCGACGGCGCCGCGCCCAGCATTCAGCTTCTTGTGCTCATGCTTGTTGGCTTCCTTGCCGCCGATGTAGGTCTCATCGGCTNNAAACCAAGCCGATTTCTGGGTGATCCCGATCTCCTTCGCCAACTGGAGTGAGGAGATACCCTTCCGGGCCGTCATCACGAGGTAGTAGGTGTAGAGCCACTTGTCCAAGGGGATGTGGGAACGCTCCATGATCGTACCGGTGCGAACGGTGAACACCAAGCGGCAGATTGGGCACCGGTAATACCCCGCGTCCTTGAGCTTTGTCACTAGGTTGACTTCCCCGCACGTGGGGCATTTCGGCTTTCCGCCCCAGCGCCTCTCTTCCATATACTTCTGTGCGGATTCCGGCGTCGGAAAGCGACGATTCAACTCATAAGTGCTGATAGTTGAGCGGCTCATACTGTAAAAGTAGAACAAAAGGCGAAGATAGTCAAGTATATAGTTCCCTATCAATAGGCCTGGACTGGATCCGCACCTTAAAAGGGCGTTGGTCCAGACCGAACGCTGCGGAGGCTTTCGGCCAATTTTGCAACCCCCAGCTTAGAACGCCGGGGGGGGCATTTCCCTTAACGGACGGTTTGACCTTGTAAAGAACTTCTATGACGAACTCTAAAGTTTCGCTATAAGCAAGAGGTTCTATTGTGATTTCACGGCAGACAGAAGCGAAAGGGCCACGCCTTTTTCCCATTCCTGGAGTATGCATTCACCAATCTCGGCGAAGTTCGGATGTTCCTTTATGTAAGAGCGTACTTCGTCTGAAGTAGCGTGAATTGCGTCGGCTATACGCTCCAGAATCTTCCTTATCGCGGAAGGCGTGCTGGCACAGCGCGTTTCACCAATCCGCTGGAGGGCTTTTGCATCGGGCCATTGGGTACTTCCGTTGAGCGTCAGAGCCATGTTGTCTTTGGGAAGGTAGGCCGTCGTCGTCACAAGATCATAGACCGGAGACAGGCGAGCTTCCCCGAGGACATCGTCGTAGACGATGCCAAAGTTCTTCAAGTGCGCGTCGCCGTTGCGCAGTGCGCAATTGAGGGCGATGAGGGTGAAGAGCTTCTCCAGATCGGTATACACATGCGGTGAGTTCGCAAACTGCTGGAACCGCTTCAGAATGGAAGTTTCGTAGCTGCCGCTGTATTTCTGGTCGGTACGTTTGGCGTTGAGCACGCAGAAGTCTTCAAAGCCGCGATACGTACCATCGAGACGAAGGTCGAAACGATTAATGACCAGCGCATCCGCATCTTCAGCGAGCGCAAAGTGCGGCACGTCCAGGCCGCATTTCTGTGCAACCTTCAAGCAAAAATACTCGTTTGCAGCCAACTGGGGATATTCTCCTTGCTCCCAGAATTTCACGATGTGCGTCGCGCCCCGGTAGCTTTGNNAAGGTGGTTTCGTCGCGAAGCAATATTTTAGGCTGGACTCCGCTGATTCCTGAGAATGCGCCGAAACGCTCAACTAGGAAGTTGAATAGGTCGCTGCCACGCCGCCTTGCCAATATTTCATAGACGGACTGGAAAGGGACCTCTTCGTCCAGTTTTTCTTTCTGCCCGGTGTAGCGGATTCGACCGATCTGGGACCGGCCTACGATGCCCAGAAGATCTATATCGTCAAATGTGCCGGTCGCTTTCGCGAAGGCCAGCCGCAAGCGCTGGCGTAGCATACCTTCCGGTAGATTCATCTCAAAAATCGGGGCTATGCCAAAACGCATATCCCACGACGCCAGACGCACCGGCATCGTGACGGACACTGATCGCGCCTCGATGGATTCAGGCAGGTAAAGGAAGGTGCTTCCACGATCGCCGAAGCGATCGAGCAGCCCTGCTTCAGCGTTGTCGGTCCAGATTTTGATCATCGCGAGCCTCTTCCATAAGTTCCTCGAGCGTCGGGCGCTGCCTGGTGACTTCTTGGATATTCAACTCAAGCCCAAGAGCCGACAGTATTCTGGCAATTCTGGAAAGACCCAGCTCGCCGATGCGGCCGTTTTCCAGCGCATCCAGTGTGGAAAGTCCAACCTTCGCCTGTTTCGCAAGCGCTGCCTGGGTAAATCCCAAGCCCTTGCGCCTGACGGCGATCTGTTTGCCGATAGAGGAAAGCGTCAGCATAGAACCTAATATACAAGGCTTAGAACTTACTATCTAGACGAAAACCTAAGATATAAGAGTACCGACGTATGAAATCACAATCCCATGCCGATTCGCGCCCTTACGGCAGGCTGTGGTGAGAAATTCGGGCTAAACAAAGAGGCCAAGA